>DATNKN010000156.1:0-10948 GCA_035603375.1 Solirubrobacteraceae bacterium | reverse complement strand
GCACCGAGAGCGACTCGGCGAGCACGACCGCGCGCCGCTCGATGTGCAGGGGATCGCCGATCCCGAACACGCGCTTGGCGGCGGGCGGTGTGGGGTCGGAGGTGATCAGCGAGGTGCGCGTGCCCAGGTGCAGAGAGTCGGCGCGCAACTCGTATAGCCCGAGCCGCCCGAGCGTGACGAGCAGGTCATAGCGGCCCATGCGCCCGAAGCCGGGCAGCGCGAGACGCTCGAACACGCGCTCGAAACGCCGCTGCGGCGTCCACTCGGGCTGCCCCGCGAAGGCGCGCTCCTGCGAGCCGGCGTGCTCGGCAAAGCGCCGGTAGGCGATCAGCGTCTCACCGCCGCGCGCGGGGTCGTGTGAGCTGCGCGGCCCGAGCGGCACCTCCTCGATATCGGGGATCGTGCCCGAAGCCCACGAGGAGAGCAGTGCCTGGCGGATGCCCACGAACGACTGCTCACCCTGCAACGGCGAGAGGTAGGCGGCAAGGAAGCACATCCAGGTGGCCTGCTCAATGTCGTCGAGGTCGCGCGCCTCCGCGTACAGGCTGGGCGGCGCCGCCGTCAGCGTCAGCAGGCGCCCGCTGGCGAACCCGATCTCGCGCACGAGCCGGCGGGCGTCCTCGCTCGAGTGCAGACCGGGGACAAGCTCGCAACGGTAGCCGTCATCCTCGGAGCGTTGCTCGCGGTGAACGCGCACTTCCTGGGTGCGGCGCGTGTAGGTGCGCCCGGTGGGCCGCGCGGCACCCGCTTGTGCCCCAGAGGGTGCCCCCGCACGCGACGTGACCACAGCGCCAGAGCGGCCGTTGACACGAGCGCCGGCGCCTGCCTGGCGCTTCGGCTTGGCGACGGGCTTGGGTTTCTGCCCGGGCACGGTGTCGCGACAGATCGGGCAGCGCTGGATGAAGCGGTTGTGTCGGCAGAACGTTTGTGTCACGTGGTTAACGCTAGCGATCCGCGACGCTTCTCCCGGAGCTATGCGACGGATATCGCGGTATGCGCCGCGATCGGCAGCGCATACGCCCGCGCCCGCGCCCGCTCAGCCCCGGCCCGGCGCTCGGCGCTGAGCGAGTACAGGTAGTCGTCGAAATCGACCTGGATCGTGTGGCGCTTGGAGGCCACATAGCGTTTGCGCATCGCTGCCTGGTCAGCCGCGATGTCGCGACGCACGTCGGCCGGCGAGGGCAGGGCATACTCGCCGCGCAGGTGATCGCCGACCCAGGCGCCCTGGGCCTCGGACAGGGGCATGATCGCGCCCAGCGGCTGGAGCAGGCCGATGAAGTAGAGGCCGGAGACGTCGGGATGGAAGACGCGGCGGAACAGTTCGATGTGGTTGTCGGGCGCGGCGAGAAAGCCCTCATCGAAGAAGGGAAAGGTGATCTTGTAGCCGGTGCAGTACACGACCACGTCGGCGTGGACCTCGCTGCCATCGATGAAGCGCACCGTCTCGCCACTTAGCGAGGCGATGTTCGGCTTCGGCGCGATCGTGCCATGGGCGATGCGATCCAGGATGCGCCCCGAGACGGTCGGGTGGGACTCGCCGAACTTGTGGTCGGGCTTGGGCAGCCCGTAGCGCTCGGGCGGGCCGGTCAGCGTCTTGATCGTCTGATGGATCATGCGCTGACGGATCGCAAACGGGATGCGCGGATTGTTGGGCAGCTGGTCCACCGGCTTTCCGAACACGTACTTGGGGATGATCCAAGCGCCTTTGCGCGCCGCCAGGTAGGTGTTCGCGGCGACATACGAGGACTCGACGGCTATGTCCATCGCCGAGTTGCCCATGCCGAGCACGACCACGTCCTTGCCGGCAAAGATCGAGTTGTCCACGTAGGCGTGGGCGTGCAGCTGCGTACCCTTGAACGTGTCGGAGCCGGGGAATGCGGGTTCGGGCCAGCGAGGGTCCCAGTGATGGCCGTTGGCCACGATCAGCGCGTCATACGAGCGCGTCTGCCCCGTATCGAGCCGTACCTCCCAGGTGCCGTCCTCGCGCTTGCTCGCGTGCTCGACACCGGTGTCGAACGTGATGTGGGGGCGCAGTCCGAAGTGGTCGACATACCCGTTGAAGTACTCCTTGATGTGGGTATGGTGCGGGAAGTCGGGATAGCTGGCCGGCATCGGATAGTCCGAGTAGGCCATCCGCTCGCGCGAGACGTTGATGAACAGGTCCCGGTAGGCGGCCGACATGCCGTTGCGGTTGCCGAACACCCAGTTGCCGCCGACCTGGTCGGACTTCTCAAAGCAGTCGAACGGCACTCCGCGTTCCATCAGCGCCTTGACAACCGCGATGCCGGAGGAGCCGGCGCCGATCACGCACGTGCGCGGCAAAGCGCTCGCGGCGACGCCTGCGCTCGCGGAGCTGGCATTGCCGTTTCTCAACGCGGCGCGTCCGTTGTCAGCGAGGTTGGCCACCCGGCCAGTCTAGCGCCGAGGGCCGAACGGCTACCCCGCGGGAACGCCAGGCCCGACGTGCTGCGGCGGCCCCTCGGGGCCTCTATCGGCATCGGCGTGGCCGGCAACGCCGTCGTCGTGCGACAGCGGCGCCGATCCGTTGCGGAGTCCCGCCAGATAGCGGTCCACCATCCGCGCGCACTGGCGCCCCTCGTTGATCGCCCACACGATCAGGGACTGCCCGCGGCGGGCATCACCTGCAGCGAAAACGCCCTCGGCCGAAGTCGTGTAGGGCTTGACGGCCTTGACATTGCCGCGCGGGTCCTTCTCGACGCCAAGCTGGTCGAGCAACCCCTGCTCGGGATGAAGGAAGCCCATCGCCAGCAACACCAGCTGCGCGGGCAACTCCTGCTCAGTGCCGGGCACGGGCGCAAACGGCGGAGCGGGCTCGGCGCCGGCGATGTGCAGCGCCGCGACGTTGCCGGCAGTGTCCCCCGAGAAGTGGGTGGTGGTAACCGAGTAGTCCTGCTCGCCGACAGCCGCCGTGCGCGCCTCCTCCATCGCGTAGGAGAGCCGATACTTCAGCGGCCACTCCGGCCATGGTGTGCGCGCGTCGGGACGATGCTCGGGCGGCTCGGGCAACAGCTCCAGCTGCACGATCGACAGCGCGCCCTCACGCAGCGAATTGCCGACACAATCCGCGCCCGTGTCGCCGCCGCCGATTACGACCACGTGCTTGCCGGCGGCGCTGATCGGCTCATCGAGCACGGGCGCCGCCGCACTCGGGGCGGGAACGCTCGGCGCGGGTCCATACTCGCTCGCAACGAAGCGGTTGCGCTGGTAGAGGTAGTCCATCGCGAAGTGGACGCCGCCCAGCTCGCGCCCGAGCACGGTCAGGTCGCGCGGCACGCGCGACCCCGTGGCGAGCACGACTGCGTCGAAGCGCTCGCGCAACTCCTGCACACCAATGTCCGTACCGACATCCACACCGCAGCGCAGCTCCACGCCCTCGGCGAGCAACTGCTCGACGCGGCGCTCGACAACTGTCTTCTCGATCTTGAAATCGGGCACGCCGAAACGCACGAGCCCACCGGCGGCCTCGTCGCGCTCGAACAGGGTCACGCTGTGACCGATGCGGCGCAGCTGTTGGGCGGCGGCCATACCGGCGGGACCGGAGCCGACGACCGCGACCGACTGGCCGGTCTCGCGCTTGGGGGGCTCGGGCTTGACCCAGCCTTCGCGGAAGGCCCGGTCGATGATCGCGTGCTCGATCTGCTTGATCGTGACCGCGTCGCCCTCGCGGATCTCCAGTACACAGGCCGCCTCGCACGGCGCGGGGCACAACCGCCCGGTGAAGTCGGGGAAGTTGTTGGTGGCATGCAGCTGGACAATCGCCTCCTGCCAGCGATCGCGGTAGACGAGGTCGTTCCAGTCGGGAATCAGGTTGCCGAGCGGACAGCCGTTGTGACAGAACGGCACGCCGCAGTCCATGCAGCGCGCGCCCTGGTCGCGCAGCTCGGCGTCGGGGCGCTCCACCACGAACTCCCTGTAGTCATGTGCGCGCTCGCGCGGATCGCGATAGGCGATGCCGTGGCGCTCGATCTGCAGGAACCCGCCGAGCTTGCCCATCAGACCGACTCCTCTTCCGCCTCGGGGGCCATGCCCTGAGCGGCCACCGCGTCGAGCGACTGAACGGACGCGCCGCCGTTACTCGAAGCGTGAGCGTGCGCCTGAGCGGCCTCAACCTCTGCCAGTTCGCGCAGCACGCGCTTGTAGTCGTGCGGCATCACCTTCACGAACGCACCAGCGGCGAGCAGCTCCTCGAAGCGGGCGAGCACGTCGCGCGCAACGGGAGAGTCGGTGCGCTGCTCGTGCTCCTCGAGCATGGCGCGCAGCTCAATCGTGTCCGCCGCCGATAGCTCGTCAAAGCCGACCATGCCCATGTTGCAGCGCGCGGGGAAGGCCCCCAGCTCGTCCAGCACGTAGGCGATGCCGCCGCTCATGCCGGCGGCGAAGTTGCGCCCGGTCGGACCGAGCACGACGACGCGTCCGCCGGTCATGTACTCGCAGCCGTGGTCGCCGACGCCCTCGACGACCGCCCAGGCGCCGGAATTACGCACCGCGAAGCGCTCGCCGGCCAGGCCTCTGAAGAAAGCCCGCCCGGCGGTGGCGCCGTAGAGCACGGTGTTGCCGACGATCACGTTCTCCTCGGCGACGAAGCTTGAGTTCATCTCGCGCGATGGACGTACGGACACAACGCCGCCGGAGAGGCCCTTGCCGGTGTAGTCGTTGGTGTCGCCCTCCAGCTGGAAGGTGACGCCCGGCGCGAGCCAGCCGCCGAAGCTCTGACCGGCCGAGCCCCTGAAGCGGACGAGGATCGAGTCGGGCGGCAGGCCCTCGGCCCCTCGCGCACGGGCGATGTGGCTTGAGAGGATGCCCCCGACGCAGCGGTTGACGTTGCGGATCGGCAGGTCAATCTCCACACGCGGACGCCTGGAGCCCTCGCGACTTATCGCGCCTGTACGCATCGCTTGATCGTCGCCGCTCGCAAGCTCGTCGGAGGTCGCGGCGTCCGCGTCGATGACCGCGCGCGCGCTCTCCACCAGCTCCCAGTCAAGGGCATCCTCAAGCACCGAGGGGGGCGCCTTGACGCGGTGGCGCGAAGTGCCCTCGGGCAGATCGACCTGGGCGAGAATGTGGGTCAGGTCCACGCCGCGCGCCTTCCAATGCTCGATGGCCTGCTCGGCGGACAGCAGGTCGACGCGGCCGATTGCCTCATCAAGCGTGCGAAGTCCGAGCGAGGCGAGGATCTCGCGCACTTCCTCGGCGATGAAGAAGAAGAAGTTGACGACGTGCTCGGGGCGACCCTTGAAGCGCTTGCGCAGCTCGGGGTCCTGGGTGGCTATGCCCACCGGGCAGGTGTTGAGGTGGCAGGCGCGCATCATGATGCAGCCGGTCGCGATCAACGGCGCGGTGGAGAAGCCCATCTCATCCGCGCCGAGCATCGCCGCGATCGCGACGTCGCGCCCGGTCTTCAGCTGGCCGTCGGTCTGCACGACGATGCGCGAGCGCAGGTCGTTGAGCAGCAGGGTCTGCTGGGTCTCGGCAAGGCCGATCTCCCACGGGATGCCGGCCGCCTGGATCGAGGACAGGGGCGAAGCTCCCGTGCCGCCGTCGTGACCGGCGATCAGCACGCGGTCGGCGTTGGCCTTCGACACGCCGGCGGCGACCGTTCCGACGCCGACCTCGGAGACGAGCTTGACCGACACCTGGGCACTCGGATTGGAGCAGCGCAGGTCGTAGATCAGCTGCTTGAGGTCCTCGATCGAATAGATGTCATGGTGGGGCGGCGGGGAGATCAGGCCCACGCCGGGGGTGGTGTGGCGAATCGAGCCGATGTAGGCGTCGACCTTGTGGCCGGGCAGCTGCCCGCCCTCGCCGGGCTTGGCGCCCTGGGCCATCTTGATCTGAAGCTCATCAGCATTAACGAGGTAGTGAATCGTTACGCCGAAGCGCCCGGAGGCAACCTGCTTGATCGCCGAGCGACGCCGGTCGCCATTGGGGTCGGGCTGGAAGCGCGCCGGGTCCTCGCCACCCTCGCCCGTGTTGGAGCGCCCGCCGAGGCGGTTCATGGCGATGGCGAGCGTCTCGTGCGCCTCGCGCGATATCGAGCCGAGCGACATCGCACCGGTGCAGAAGCGCCGCACGATCTCCTTCGCGGGCTCGACCTCCTCCAGCGGGATCGGCTGGCGACCCTCGGTGTCGAACCGCAGCAGACCACGCAGGGTGGCCTTGCGTGCGGCGTCCTCGTTGACCGTCGCCGCATACTCGCGGTACTTCTGGAAGGCGGGACTGTGGCGCGCCTCGGCGCCCGCCTGCGCATCGCCCTCTAGGGCCGCGCCCACGTTGCCATTGGCCGAGCGCACAGCGTGTTGCACGAGCGCGATCGTCTCCGGGTTCCACATATGGTGCTCGCCGTCGCGCCGCCACGCATACACGCCGCCGACTGGCAGCAGCGAGTCCACGGGCCTGCCGGCACCCGGGTAGGCACGCGCGTGGCGCTCGAGCGCCTCGACCGCCAGCACCTCCAGGCCAACGCCGCCGATGCGCGAAGCGGTGCCGGTGAAGTGACGATCGATCAGCCCACGGTCGAGTCCGACCGCCTCGAAGATCTGCGCGCCGCGGTAGGACTGGATCGTGGAGATGCCCATCTTGGAGATCGTCTTCAGCAGTCCCTTGCCGATCGCCTTGACCGTGTTGTTGGCCGCTTCCACGGTAGAGAGCGGTACGGGTGCCTCGCCGTTTGCCGCGGCGCGCACGATGCGCCCCTCGGCGACGAGCTGGTCGAGCGTCTCGAGCATCACGTAGGGGTTGATCGCGCTCGCTCCGTAGCCGATCAGCGTGGCGAAGTGGTGCACCTCACGCGGCTCGCCCGACTCCAGCACGATGCCGGCGCGCAGGCGCGTGCCCTCGCGCACGAGGTGGTGGTGCACCGAGGAAACCGCCAGCAGCGAGGGGATCGGTGCCTGTGCCGGCCCGAGCAACCGGTCGGAGAGGATGATGATGTTGACGCCCTGCTCGATCGCCTCATGTGCCTGTTCGCACACGCTCGCAAGCGCCCGCTCCATGCCGGCCGGGCCCTCGGCGACGGGCCAGGTGATGTTGAGCGTGCGCGAGGAGAACACCTCGTGAGAGATGTGGCGCAGCGTCTCGAGCTCGCGGTTGAGCAGAATCGGCTGCTCCAGCTCCAGCTTGTGGGCGTGCTCCGGCGTCTCGTCGAACAGGTTGCGCTCGGTGCCGAGGCTCGTGGAGAGGCTCATCACGATTTCCTCGCGGATCGGGTCGATCGGCGGGTTCGTGACCTGCGCGAAGAGCTGCTTGAAATAGGAGAACAGAGGCGGCGCCTGGTCGGAGAGCACCGCCAGAGACAGGTCGTTGCCCATCGAGCCGATCGGCTCGGCCGCTTCGCGCGCCATCGGCTCCAGCAGGACTCGCAGGTCCTCCTGGGAGTAGCCAAACGCCCGTTGGCGGCGATACAGGGGCTGGCCTGAGAGCGTCACCTGCTCGGAGGGCTCCATCTCGGCGAAGCGCACTGCGTTGCGCGCATACCACTCGCCATAGGGCCGCTGCGTGGCGATCTGATGCTTGACCTCGCCATCGTCGACCACGCGACCCCGCTCGAGATCGACCAGGAACAGCTTGCCGGGCTGCAATCGCCCGAGGCGCACGACCTCCTCAGCTGGCACGTCGAGCAGACCCGCCTCGGAGCCAAGCACCACGTGGCCGTCCCTGGTGATGACCCAGCGACCGGGGCGCAGCCCGTTGCGGTCGAGCGTCGCGCCCACCACGCGTCCGTCGGTGAACGCGACCGACGCCGGCCCGTCCCAAGGCTCCATCAGGCAGGAATGGAAGGCGTAGAAGCCCTTCAGCTCCTCGGGCAGGTCGGTACGGTTTCGAAACGCCTCGGGGATCATCATCATCACCGCGTGGGGCAGCGAGCGACCGGCGAGCATCAGTAGCTCGAGCACGTTGTCGAACGTCGCCGAATCGGAGTTGCCCTGAGTGACGACCGGCAGGATCTTCGCCAGGTCCTCGCCGAACAGCTCGCTCGAAAGCTCCGACTCGCGCGCGCGCATCCAATTGACGTTGCCCATCACCGTGTTTATCTCGCCGTTGTGGCAGATCGTGCGGTAGGGATGGGCTAGCTCCCAGCTTGGGAACGTGTTGGTGGAGAAGCGCGAGTGCACGAGCGCCAGCGCGCTCTTGCAGCGCTCGTCCTGCAGGTCGGGGTAGAAGGCTGCCAGCTGGTAGCTGATCAGCATGCCCTTGTAGTTGAGCGTGCGCGATGAGCTGGAGGTCACGTAGAAGCCGCTGCCCGCGTCGGGCGAGGCGGCGACCGCCTGCTCGACCACGCGCCGGATCACATACAGCTTGCGCTCGAAGGCATCCTGGTCGAAGCCGTTTTGGTCAACCCCGTCGGACTGCCTGCGCCCTTCAGGGTGCGACCCGGCGACCGAGCGAGCGCCATCCCCAGCGCTCTCCGCGCCCACGAACAGCTGGCGGATGACCGGGCGCGAGGCCGCGGCCGTGGCGCCGGTGTGCTCGGGACACACGGGCACCTCGCGCCAGCCGATCAACCGCTGGCCCTCCGCCTCCACTGTCCGCTCAAGCAGCGACTCGATCCGCTCGCGAGCGGCGTCCTCGGTCGGCAGGAAGCACATCATCACCCCGTAGGCACCGGCCGGCGGCAGCTCGAAGCCCGCGACCGCGCGCAGCAGCTCGTCGGGCATCTGCATCAGGATGCCGGCGCCGTCGCCAGTGAGCGGATCAGCCCCGCTGGCGCCGCGATGCTCGAGGTTCTCGAGCGCCGTTATCGCGCGTGCGATAACCCCATGAGTCGGCTGGTTGTCCAGGCGCGCGACCATGCCCACGCCGCACGCGTCGTGCTCGTAGCGGGGGTCGTAGAGTCCAGCGGCCTGTGATGGCAATGTTTGCGAAGTCATGTGAGTGCTCCCGCCAGACGGCGCGTCCCCTGGGGGACCGCGACGCGGTGGCGGGCGTGAGTGGTCGGCACCTGAGGCGGAGCTTGAAAGCGTAGCATCGCGAGCAGCCCAGATACGCTTCCAAACGCACGTCGGAGGTGTGGAATCCGTCCTCTGCGGGGATCATTATGGGCGAGACGACAACGCGGGATCGGCCCGCCGACAGCCGTGGAGAGATAAACATGCCGGACATAGAGCTTGCGCTGCCTGCGCGAGCCGAGAACATCGCGATAGTTCGGCACGCTCTCGGGGGGCTGGCAGAGGCGTATGCAGTGCCCGAGCAGAAGCTCGCGGATGTGCGTCTCGCCGTGACCGAGGCGTGCGCAAACGTCGTCGTACACGCTTATCCAGCGGACCGGGAGGGTTTGATGGAGATCGTGGCGAGTATGGACGACGGCCACCTGACGGTGCTGGTGCGCGACTGGGGACGCGGCATCAAACCGCGCCCGGACAGCCCGGGACTGGGCCTCGGCCTGTCGTTGATCGCCACGCTGACCGAGCGGGTGCAGCTCGAGCGGGGCGACAAGGAGCACACTGAGATTCGAATGACGTTTCTCCTGAACGACGAGGTCACGAGCGCAAACGCCCGCTCGGACACGAGCGTTCTGGCGAGCGTGAACGCCCTGTCGGCCATGAACGGCAATCGGCCGTGAACGGCCCGGCGGCAGGCCCGCGCGAGCAAGCCACCGATAACTTGGCGCGCGCTCGTGTGGCGGGCGGCCCGCTCGTAGGCCCCGTGCTGTGGCGGGTCGTGTCGATGGTGCTGGCGCGGGCGGACTGGCCCGTGAACCGACTTGACGAGGCGCTGTTGGTGTGCGACGCACTGTGCGCGCACGCACCGATGCATGCGAGCGAGGGAGGGCTGACCTTCAGCGTTGAAGCCGATGAGCGCGAAGCCGAGTTGCGCATACGCGATCTGACCGCCGAGGGCGCGGCCTCGCTCGTGCAAGACGCGATCCTGCCGATAGTGGGCAATCTGCTCGAGCGAGTGTCCGAGCGTGTGCTGGTCGAGCCGGAGGATGACGGCAAAGGCTCGCAGCTCGTGCTGATCCTCAGCTCGAACTGACCCGCTCCAGGCTGTCTTCAAGCGCCTTCATCAAATCGGGTGACTCGGGCGGCGGCTCAGCCTCGGCCTCCAGGCGCAGTGGCTCGCCGGCCGCCTTGCGATCGACCAGGTCGAGCACAGCCTCGCGGAAGCTGTCCTGATATTTCTCGATGTCGAACGGCTCTGAGATCGATGCCACGAGCCGGCGGGCGACGTCGATCTCGCGCTGCTCCAGCTCCACCTCTGCCCCTTCCAGCTCGCGCAGGCCGACGGTCGGTTTGACCTCTTCGCTGTAGTTCATAGTCAGCATCAGCAGCGCATTCTCGCGTGGGCGAATCGCCACGAGGCGTTCTTTGGAGCGCATCACCATGCGCCCGATCGCGATCTTGCCGGTTTCGCTCATCGCGCGGAGTAGCAGCTGGTAGGAGCGTGCCCCACCGGGACCGGGGACGAGGTGGTAGGGATGATCGAAGAAGATCGGGTCGATTTCGTCCAACTCCACGAAATCCTCAACCTGGATCGTGCGCGTGAAAAGCGGTTCCAGCGCGGCCAGCTCACGTGCCTCAACGGGCACGTAGTGGTCAGGCGCTATCTCATAGCCCCTGACGATCTCAGCCAGCGGTATCTCTTCGCCGTCGATCGAGCAGACGTGCTTTTGGTGGATGCGCCCGCCGTCGAGCGTATGGATCTGATGGAAGTGCACCGTCCTGCGCGTAATCGCGCTGTACAGCTTCACCGGCACGGTCACGAGCCCGAAACTGAGCGTCCCCATCCACATCGCCCTTGGCATTAGGGTACATCTTGACTGTAAATCAATACATTGTCAAGCCCAGATGTCAAGCAGCGGCTCCGCCGCCACGTGGGAGTGGCTCCCGCCGTCTCGCCGCCACCCTATGTGTCAATCGCTTGCGGTACTTCGATCCAGTGGTTCGACCCCCGAGCGCAGACGCGCAAGCGCTTGGCGAATGAGGCGCGA
>DATNKN010000121.1:0-10511 GCA_035603375.1 Solirubrobacteraceae bacterium | reverse complement strand
GGGCTGGTCGGCTTGAAGGTCGCGCGCGGTCGCATCTCGGCGGCGCCCGAACGCGGCGAAGCGCCGCTCGACGTCGATGGCGTGCTCACGCGCACGGTCGCCGACACGGCCGCGATTCTCGACGTGCTCGCCGGCTATGAGTTGGGCGACGCCACCTGGGCGCCACCGCCGTCCGAACCATTCGCGGCTGCCGCTATGCGCGCGCCGAGCAAGCTGCGGATCGCGACAACGACGCTCTCGCCGATCGCCGACGCCGTCGTGGACCCGATCTGCGCACAGGCTGTTTCCGACGCCGCCGAGCTGTTGCGCTCGCTTGGTCATGAGGTCGAGGAGGTCGATCCGCCCTGGCGCATCGAGGGTCTCTCCGAGCTGTTCGGCGCCGTCTTCTCGATCCACATCGCGCTGCAGATCGTCTACTCGGGGATGGTCGCCGGGCGCGAGCCGACCGAGGCAGACATGGAGCCGATGAGCTGGGCAATCCACAAGATGACCCAGAGCTTCAACTCGGTGCAGGGTCTTGCCCTTGAAATCCAGCTGCAGTCGCTCACGCGCCGACTGGTCGAGTTCCTGTACCCCTATGACGTGCTGCTCACCCCCGCGCTGGCGGAGCGTCCGCTGCCGCTTGGCACGCTCGACACGGCCGCGCCGGACCCGATGTCCACCTTTACGCGTTCGGGCCTGTTCACCCCGTTCACGCCAGTCTTCAACGCGAGCGGCCAGCCGGGCATCTCGTTGCCGCTGTATGAGGGCGAGGACGGTCTGCCGCTTGGTGTGCAGCTCGTGGGCAGGCCTGCCGGCGAGGCCGCGCTATTGGCGCTCGCATCGCAGGTGGAAGCGGCTGCTCCGTGGGCTGGGCGCCGCGCGCCGGTTTCTTAGCCGGCGCCGAGCACGCCGGTCAATGGCTGTGGCGTCACGCCGAGAGCCTGGGCATCGGCGATGCCCTGCTTGGCCACCATGTTTGCCTCCAACAGCTCAGCCTCGTCCCAGGTGATGGGGGTGCGTGTGTGCATCGCGCGCTCGAGTAGACGCAGGGTGCGCGACACGATCGGCGTGGGGAGTGGCAGCAGCGGACATTCGCGATCCAGCGAGCGCAGCACGGTGTTGAGCACTTCGTTGTAGGTCAGGGTCTGCGGGCCGGCCAGCTCGTGGCGCTTGTGGGCGGCATCGTTGCCGCTGGTCTCCTCCTCGCCGTCGCTCAGCGCCGCGACGACGCAGCTTGCGACGTCCTCGGCCCAGATCGGCTGGCAGACCGCGCGACCGCGACCTGAGATCGGCACCACCGGCAGCAGCGACAGGCGTTCGATCAGCGTCAGCCAACGATCGCCCGGTGCGTACACGAGCGAGGGGGCGATAACGGTCGTGCGCATGTCCGACTCGCGCACGGCCTGCTCCGCCAGCGCCTTGGCGCGGAACAGGCGCGCGCGATGGTGTGTTGAGGCGCCAAGCGTTGAGAAGAACACGAAGCGCTCCACGCCGGCGCGCTGAGCGGCCTCTACCATGCGCCAGGTGGCGATCGCCGCCAGCTCCTCAATCGAGCCACGCGGCTGGTCGCGCGTGGAGGCGGCGAGGTGCACGACGGTGTCCACGCCGCGCATCGCGTTGCGAAACGAGGGCGGGTCGGCGAGGTCGCCGAGCGCGATCTGCACGCGTACGCGCTGGGGGCCAAGCCGGCGCGGGTCGCGCACCAGACAGCGCACCGGCTGGCCTTCGGCAACCAGGCGGCGCAGGACGGCGGAGCCAACTAGTCCGGTGGCACCGGTGAGCAGGAGCATCGCCCAAAGCTAGCGGAGTGTGGCAAAGGGCCGGCACTCGCCTGTGTGACCGATGTCGGTGTGCTGCTGGGTGGCCTCGCTACTATTCGTCGTCCAGCAAAGGTTGACCCGACAACGAATCGAGAAGGAAGCGAATGGCCTACGTAATCGCCGAGCCGTGCATTGGCACCAAGGACAACTCCTGCGTCGAGGTGTGCCCCGTGGATTGCATCCACCCGACGCCCGACGAGCCCGGCTACGACGCGGCCGAGATGCTCTACATCGATCCGGAGGAGTGCATCGACTGCGACGCGTGCGTCGAGGCATGTCCGGTGGATGCGTGCTTCGCCGAGGATCAGCTCCCGGACGAGTGGCAGAAGTTCGCGTCGATCAACGCCGAGTACTTCGCGAACGCGAAGTAGGGCCTAGGCCTACCTACCGGGCCGCAAGCGGCCGGGCCGTGTTGAAAATGGAGTGTTTACCCTTCGGGCCGTAAGAGGCTCGACCGTGTTGGGGCTTGGCGCTCAGGCCATCGGTAGAGACATACCGGCTGGCTTCGGGCTGGCCGGAGGTGGTGGGGCGCTTGGCGCGGCCTCTACGAGTGGCAGTGTCGGCAGCTCCATCGGCGCCATCGCGATCAGACCGCGTGCCGCTTGGCGGATCGCCTGGGAGGCCGGGTCGTCTGGGTCCTCGAACACCAGCGGTATGCCGTCGTCGGCCTGTGCGCGCAGGGGCATCGTCAGTGGCACCCTGCCGAGCAGGGGGACGTCGAGTTCGTCCGCGAGATCCTTGCCGCCACCCTCGCCAAAGATCGCGTAGCGCTCACCGCCCGGGGTCGTGAAGCCGGACATGTTCTCGATCACGCCGCAGATCTCAAGGGAGACCTTGTTGGCCATCTCGGCGGAGCGGCGCGCCACCTTCTGCGCCGTGGCCTGTGGGGTGGTAACGATCACGAACTGAGCTTGGGGCAGCATCTGGGCGAGCGTCATCGACACGTCGCCGGTGCCTGGAGGGAGGTCGATCAGCAGGTAGTCGAGCGCGCCCCATTCGACGTCCTGCAGGAACTGGCCAAGCGCCTTGTGCAGCATCGGCCCGCGCCACACCACGGCTGCGTCCTCCTCCACGAAGAAGCCGATCGACATCACCTTCACGCCGTGGGACTCCAGTGGCACGATCTTGCGTTGTGGGGAGACGGGTGGGCGCGTGGCGCCGAGGCCGTACATGCGCGGGATCGAGTAGCCCCACACGTCGGCGTCGAGGATGCCCACGCGCTTGCCTTCGGTGCTCAGCGCGGCCGCCAGGTTGGCCGTCAGCGTGGACTTGCCCACGCCGCCCTTACCGGAGCCGATGCACAGCACGTTGGATACCTGTGCGAGCGCGCCCGCGGGCAGGGTGGCGCGGCCGAGCTTCTCGCGCAGCGCGCCCTTCTCGCTGTCACTGAGCACGTCGAAGTAAACGTTCACGTGCGTCACGCCGTCAAGCGCCGAGACGGCCTGGGCGACGGAGGTTTGGAAGTGGCCCTTGATCGGGCAGCCGGCGGTCGTCAGCGACACGGTTACATCGACCACACCATTCTCAGAGATGTCGATCGAGCGCACCATCTCAAGCTCCACGATCGAGCGGCGCAGCTCCGGGTCGATCACGGCCTCCAGGGCCTTTAGGACTTCGTCTCGATTCATGTCTGCTCGCATTCTGACAAACCGGCGTCGCGGGATCGGGTCAAGGTGCGGGCTCTCGCTCTCATTCGGGCCGGCACTGGCAAAGAAAATGCCGCCGGACGGTAGGGGGACCGCCCGGCGGCGAGGGAGGAGAGGGTGCTTCTACTGCCGGCGGAGTATGAGGCCGGCAGACTCTCCCGACCACCGCCTTCGGCGGCGGTGCCCCCGGCTCTCCTGACCGGGGCGGGGGAAGCTTTGAGCCCTTGCGCGTGCTCTCGCGTGCTCAGACGATGCTGAGGATGCGCTCCTGTACTCGGGAGGCAAGCTCCTCGCTTTCGCGGCGACGCTGGCGCAACTCGCGCTCGACGCGGACACGGGTCTTGCGGACCTCGCGCTCGAGGCGGTTGCGGGCGGTTACGCCGCGGTGCTCGAACTTGCGCAGCTGGGCGGTCGCTTTGGAGGTGCTGTTGTAGTTGGCGATCGCGTCGCTCACCTCCGAGAGCACCCGCTCGCGGGCGATCAGGGCGGCGCCGACGGGGATCAGCACGGCGCGCTCGGCCGTGGTCGACTGCTTGGAGGCGCTGGCGGTGCGCTTCGGCGCGGTCGTGGAGCGCTTGGAAGCAGCGCTGGCACGGGGCTTGGGGGCAGTGGTCTTGGGGGTCGTCTTCGCTGTAGGCATCTGGAGGAAAGTCTCCTGTCGCTGGGGGGCACACTTGTTCTGGTCAGCGCCGACTGTAGCACCGAACACATGTTCCTAACCCGCTCTGAAAGGATGGTTACACGCCAATCTCAAGAGCGGGTGAACACGCTGTAAAGAACCTCTATGACTTTCAGTACCCCCGCAAGCGGCGGAACAAGCGTTCGTGTGAGCTACCGCACAGGAGGCCGCTTTAGCGCTGGGGCAGTGGGGCGGTGGGTCAGGCCTCGATCGCGGGCCGCGTGCGCGCCAGCCACGAGCCCGGGTCTTCAAGCTCGGCCATGCTCGGCAGCATCTCAGCCGAAGCCCACGCCACCGCGAGGGCGCCCGGGCCCGCCTGGGCGACGACCGCATCGCAGAATTCGCGCCCCAGCTCATACTGGCGCAGCTTCATCTCCAGGCCGAGCAGCTTCTCCATGATGCGCCAGGGCCAACCGCGCTCGCGCCGACGGCGGTTCATCGCCGTGCGCATCCGCTCAAGCGTCGGCAGCTCCTGGGCGCCGACGGCGTCCATCGTGTGCTCGGCGTGTCCCTCGATCAGGGACATCGTGGCCTGCATCCGCTCGACCAGGGCCCAGCGGTCCTCGCCGAGACTGAGTCGCAACATTTCCCCGCCACGCAGGCGCTCGAGCAGCGTCTGCAGGTCAGAGGCGTCGGGGATGCGAAACGCACGCCCCAACCCTCCCCCCAAACCCACCCGCATTCCGTCGATCAGCTCCTGCAAGAGGCCGCCGAGGTGTGCCCGCAGCCACGGAGTGCCTCCAAACTGGACCGCGTGGGTGACCTCGTGGATCGCCACCCACGCGCCGAATTCCTCGCGGTCCACGTCGAGCTTGCGCGCGGCCTGCATTAGGTTCGGCCCGAGCAAGAGCAGGCGCGGGGCCCGCTCGGGTTCGAGCAGGGCGATGTCGTACTGGCCGAGCACTCGCTGGGAGAGCATCCCCGTGACCGCGCCCACCTGCGCGCCAAGCAATAGCTGAGTGATCGAGCGCAAGGCCGGCCCCAGGGGCCCCGAGCTTCTGCCCGCGCGCTCGGTGAGCGGGTCGAGCAGAGGACGCATCGTCGCGATGTTGGCTTCGATCCAGCGCTTGCGATCGACCGACTCGATCTCCGGCAGCGGCTCCGTCGGGGTCAGGCCCGTGTAGGCGCTCACGCGCTCGGCAAACCCTTCGGCCAATGCCTGCACGCCCTCAGCCCGTGAGCTGGGTCGAGCTGTCCACCCGTCCTCGTTGCCGGCAACCATCTCGCCGATGCGCTGGGCTACGTTCCAGTCGATGCCTTCCATTAGGAGAGCCTAGTCCTCACGCGCGAGATTCCCGCCGCTCGGGCTTCTTTGGTGTGTTCTCCGGCCGCCGCTGCCGGCGGGCCCTTGCCTCCATGCTCAGCTGGAGAGTCTTTTTGCCCAGGGACCCTTGACAACTGTGGCAGCTCCGGTATATAGTGGCTCTGTCCTGGCGTTCCACAGGGAATTGCCGGGTGTACATAAGGTCGGGTTTTGGGTTGGCCCCTGTGGTCGACACATACCGGTAAAGCAGGGCCCTTGGGAGAGGGACCGGGTCGCTTCTGAGAGGGAGTTGTATTTCGCGTGCATTCATTGGGGAATAACGTGTTTGAGAGTCCGTGTGCCGTTGGACCATCCGTTATAGGACGCGTCAGCGACGCTGACGCGTCTCTCTCTCTCTCTCTCTCTGGCCGGGCCAGCTCTCAGCTAGCCGCAAGCCAGACCGTCGTTCCATCCGGTCCTACGGGCCGGATTGGTTTCTCGCGCGCTATAGGCGCGCTTTCAGTTTCGTGGTTCGCTCTGAGGAGGGGTTCGATGGGTGCTGCTCGTAAGCCGGTCCTGCCGGTTGTCGCTGTGTGCTGTGTATTGGTGGGTTTGCTTACGTGGAGCGCGGTGCCAGCGTTGGCGGTGGCACCTGAAACGCCTGAAGTGTCGGTGGAAGCGCTTGTTCCGCCGACGACCGCTGTGGTTCATGGTGTTTTGAATCCCGGTGTTGACGGTGCTCCAGGCACGTATGAACTGGGCACATATGAATTTCTCTATAAGAAGGGCGATACGGGGTGTGTAGGGGAAGGCAAAGCACCCGTCTCGCCGGGGGTTTCGTTGGGTGCTGGCAAAGAAGCGGTCACCCAAACGCTTTCGGGTTTGTCGCCCGGAACTGAGTATTCGTTGTGTTTGCTTCTGCGTGATGGGATCAAAGGCGAACAGGCTGTGAGCGCACCGGTTACGTTCACGACGGTTCCCCTCCTTGAATCTCCCGTGACGGCGGAACCGGCTAGTGTGGTTACCGCGACGTCGGCGACGTTTGAAGGCGAGTTGAGCCCTAGTGGTACTGAAGGTAGGTTGAGTTACCAGTTTGATTACAACACAAACGGTACTTGTAAGGTGCCAAAGATTTCGCAGGGCGAAGAAGAAGAAGGCAAGCAGCAACTTCCTCAACTAAGCACTACCGCGACTAAAGTCGCTGAAGCGAAGCGGTTGCATGTGTTGGGTACAGCTCAGGAACTCGAACCGAACGAGACGTACACGTTCTGCCTGGTCGCGACTAACGCGCTCCGCGAACAGGCTCAGGGCAACGAAGTGTCAGTGCTGACAGGGCATCGGGCACCCACGATTACCGAAGCGTCCGTGACGAGCATTACCTCGAGGAGCGCCACAATCAGCGCTCAAATCTATCCTTATGGGGAACTGGCGACTTATCGTGTGGAATACGGTCTGAGCAACACCTACGGGTCAAGTACGCCGGAAGCGAGCATCAGCGCTCAACATGGCACTGTCAGCATCCAAGCTCAGTTGACGGGTTTGACGCCCAACAGTGAATATTACTATCGTATCGTCGCGACTGACGGCACCGGTAGCGAAGAGTCGCCTGACGCGACGTTTACGACGGACGAAACAGTCATGGCCGGTAGTCAGGGTTTGCCCGATGATCGTGCGTTTGAAATGGTCACGCCACCAGATAACGAGGACGCAGACGTTTACGTGCCGTTTGCGGAGGGGAAAATAAGTGACAGTGAAGGTATCCAATCATTCTACTCATTCCAAGTAGCAACCGATGGATCCGCTGTCGCGTATATCGGTGATGCGACATCGGGGGGAGGTAATGGAGAAGCCGGTAGAGGTATTGGCAGCCAGTTTCTTGCTAAGCATCTCGCAAGCAGTGGTTGGATGACTAATAGTGTGCAACCCGCAGGGGTGTTTGACACCAAGTATCTGGGGTTCTCGAGTAATTTGTCGGTTGGGGTGCTTAGTTCGGGTACCTTTGCCGAACCCAAAGACTCCCCGCTATCAGGTGAAGCTCCTGGTGATGGTTACAGTGTTCTTTATGCGCGTACGACAAATGAAAGCACTTATCGGCCGCTCTTTACAAAGACGATATTGCCAAGCCGATCAAACGTAGAATTCAGTGAACATGAAGGTGGGATCCAGGTCGGTATCAAACATGGGGACCCTGTTTTTGCTGGTGGATCGTCGGGTTTCAATAGTCTATTGTTTGAGGCAAACGACGCTTTGCTCGGTGGTGGCGGTGTACTTGAAACGGAACTTGAGAACAATGTAAAGGGCGAAATCGCTAAAGGAGAAAACGAAAATTATCTGTACGGTTCGGATTGGGGTCATTTGAGTTTGATTGACGTGTCACCCGAAGGAAAGGTGATGCCAGGTGCGACGTTCGGTGCGCCGCCAGTCGGCAACCCTAACAAGAACCCGCCCAATTTTGGTGGTGCGATCTCCGCGGATGGTAATCGTGTGTATTGGTCGAGCATTGAAACGTTGTACGGCGAACGCAAAGTTGCTGCGGAGCGCCCCACTGGCCTCTATCTGCGCGCGGATCCTGGGGAGCCGCAGAGCCCAGTCGTGAATGGTCGGTGCAGTGTTCCCGGTGATGCTTGCACGGTTCCGGTGTCAGAAGGTGAAGCGCAGTATTGGGCGTCTGCGGCGGATGGACGCTACGCGTTCTATACCGAAGGTGAAGGACTTTACCGGTTCAACGCTGAACCTGAAGTCAATAAGGTGTCGCGGGAAGTCGTGGCTGGGTCTGGAGCCGGCGTGTTGGGTGTGCTTGGCGTGAGTAACGACGGCGAGAGCGTGTATTTCGTTGCGAAGGGCGTTCTTGCTGGAGCGAGCAGCGAGGGCGCAAATCCAGTGGAAGGTGAACCTAACCTGTACCTATGGCATGATGGCGCCGCACCAATATTTATTGGCACCCTTTCGGAACGAGACGGGAGCGAAGTTCAACCGTTCACCAGCAATCCCAGCTATGAACCACCATATTTGTATGGTGATTGGCAGGCTGGTTTGGGTCATCGGACGTCGCGGGTTACTGGTAGTGGCAGCAATGTTGTGTTCATGTCTAATCAGTCGTTGAGTGTGGTTGGTTATCCGCATGGGTATCCGACTGCGGGGAACGATGAGATTTACGTGTATGAGGCTGGATCGGATAGCTTGTTTTGTGCGTCATGCGGTTCGACTCGTGAAGGCGCCCAGGGTTATTTGCCGATCAGTTGGGATGACACTTACACGCCGCAGTGGATTAGCGAAGACGGTAATCGCGTGTTCTTTGATAGCGAATCATCGCTGGTCCCACAGGCCACTGATGGTAAGCAGAATGTTTATGAGTGGGAGCGAGAAGGCTCTGGTACCTGCACAACTGGATCAGGTGTGCATGGTGGGTGTGTGTTCTTGCTGTCGGGTGGTACGAGCGAATCTGATTCGTGGTTGATAGGCGCAAGCGAAACGGGCAACGATGTGTTTCTCGTGACGCGTGCACAGTTGGTTCCTGAAGATCAGAACGAAGCGTTTGATCTTTACGATGTGCGGGTGGATGGCGTAAAACCTGTGACTCCGCCGCAATGTACGGGTTCTGGTTGTCAGGGTGTGCCTTCGCCACCACCAACGTTTGAGACCCCACCGAGCGTCACTTTCAATGGTGTGGGAAACTTTGCGGCACCCGCAAACCCTGCAGTCAAAGCTAAGGCGAAGTCGCTATCGCGTGCACAGAAGCTAACTGATGCTTTGAAACAGTGTCTCAAGAAGCCGAAGCGCAAGCGAGCGTCATGTGAGACGCAGGCCAGAAAGCATTACGGGCCAATAAGGAAGGCGCGTAAGGGTTTAGGGACAGTCGTGAAGGGGAGGAAATAGTCATGTTCAAGCGGTTCGCGCTGTCGATTCTCGTAGCTTGTGGGCTAGTGTTTTCGTTTGCGTCGGTGGCGTTTGGAGATTCTCCCGCGCCCGGATATGAGATAATCGGACGCTTCGGCCCGACAAATCTCCCTCCTGGTGGTATTGGCGCCCTATTTTTGTACGTGTATAACCTTGGTGGCGCGAAGGGAAGCGAAGGCCCGACGGTAACAGATAGACTCCCGGCAGGATTGGAAGCTATCAACGAAATAGTATACGAAGGCAATCCAACAAAACTGTCGGAAGAATGTTCAGGAGGCACAGTAGTTACGTGTCGATTGGTACCAATGGGGATCGGTGGCCAGCCGGCTATAGTCAAGATTCCTGTGCGTGTATCGGCGAATCCGTTGAGTGAACCGGATCGTGTGACGGTGAGTGGTGGTGGAGCGTTGGGTGTTGCGAATGCGACTGTCCCGGTGCATTATGGTACTGGGCCGGCACCGTTGGGTTTCGCTAATGAGGACGCGTGGGTCACAAACGCGGACGGTACGGTGGACACGCAGGCGGGCTCGCATCCTTACGAGTTGACTGTAGCTTTTGCTACGAACAGCGCCGGTGTTGGTAATGGTCATGAAAAGCCGAGTGGTGGTGAACCGCGGTTCTTGGATGCAAACCTTCCACCTGGCGTGGTCGGTGAACCTGGTGCTGTGCCGAAGTGTACGCGTAGACAGTTCGACGGTGAAGAATGTCCACCCAATACGCAGATCGGTGAAAACTACCCTTCAGTGTCAGGCCCGAATCTGACGCCTGAGGCAGTGTATAATCTTGTGCCGCCGCCGGGTGTGGCGGCGGAGTTCGGTTTCACGTTTGTGGGTGTTAGTGTGTTCTTGGATGCGCGTGTGCGCAGCGGTGGGGATTATGGCATCACGGAGCACGCCAACATTCCTCAACGTAAGGTCGTGTTCAACACAACAACGATCTGGGGAATACCGGGCGAACACGGTACGGGTGCCGAAGACAAGCCACTATTGACGCTACCAACATCATGCGGTGAACCACCAGTGTTCAGTCTCGAAGAGATAGGTACGTGGGAAAACGAAAGCCTGAACGGACCACCAATAAGCTTCCCAATGCATAACAGCGAAGACGATCCGGTCGGGATCACCGGTTGTGAAAAGCTCAAGCACTTCCAACCATTCATCAACCTCGCCCCCGACACCAGCTTCTCAGACACCCCAGCAGGCCTATCAACGATCGTGAAGGTTCCGCAAGGACTGAACCCTGAA
>DATNKN010000117.1:0-2266 GCA_035603375.1 Solirubrobacteraceae bacterium | reverse complement strand
ACGGTTCGTGGCGCCTCCACGAGGCGTCGAACTCCTTGCCGCCCTTGTAGAGCACGCCCACGTAGTTGACGGTGACCGAGTCGCCCGCCTTCGCTTCGGGGCCAGTGCCGACGATTAGTTCCTTGGTTACGAGCGTCGTCGGCGCGGGGCCGCTCGGCGGTGTCACGGACGGTTCTTTGGACAGCGGCCCGGTGGTGGGTGTCTTCACCGTGCTGGTTGGTGTGGTTGGCGTGCTGGCGGTGGTGGGTGTGGTTTCGCCCGCAACGTGCGGCACGGAGGTGCTGTCGGACTCGTTGCCTACGGTGATGCCGCTCGATCCGCTCGAGCCGCAGCCGGCGAGGAGCGCGATCGTGCACAGTGCGGGCAGCGCCAAACCGAGGCGTGCGCGCGAGCTTTTGGGTGTGTGTGAGCGATTGAAGTTCATATTGGCTCGGCAGAGTAACGCATAGTGGGCGCCGCGTGTGTCGATGGCTGCGCACGCGCTCCCGACGGCGCGCGATACCATCGACGCGGACCGTGCTAGGCGGGGATGTAGCGGCGCCCTGAATCCGCAATCCGCTCTAGCGGGGCTGAACTCCCCTCAGAGGAGCAACGCTCCGGTCGCTCCGCCGCACGGAGCGTCGATGGTTCGGGTCCCGCGCGGTGTCGGCTTGTGAACCAGGTCAGGTCCGGAAGGAAGCAGCCTTAAGCGATCCCCGGCAGGCGTAGCGGGAGCACCCGATCCGGAGTTTCGAGCGGCGATCAGGCGATTGGAAGCGGGGTCTTCGAAGAGGGGTGCACGGTCCATTTTTTTGGATAGGGGGTCGTTCGGGTCGTCGCCAGCACGCCCACCCCTGGGTGCAACGACTCTTGTGGGGGTCGTCGCCTGCTCTCCCACGGGCCATGCGATGTGTGCCTGAAAGAACGCCAGCCGTGCCTGTGTCGCTCACCGGCAGTGCGCGAAGATCAACCACGAGCCGTTGGAGTGCGTCTCCAGGAACCCCGGCGGGATCGACACGGGCAGGTGTGGATCCTTCGGGTCGAGCACGTATTCCTTTTCCACCTCGACGCTGGCAGGGTCCACGTAGGTGCCGCTCTGCTGCTGGCGGGATTCGGCGCGCGCCGCTTCAGCGCTCACGATCAACCCAGGACGCTCTTTCAAGTACAGGGCCAGTAGTGGGATCGGTGCGTGATTGGGCACTCCCACCGGTCCGCACTTGGGTGCGATTGCCCCGTTGTGCACCAGTGCGAGCAGATCGTCCTGAATGCTTTCTTGGCGCGCCAGTTCGCGCAGCTCGCTGTGAGCCGAGCGCACCTGGCCGGGGAGCGTGGCGAGCAGCGCCACGAGCAGCAGCCCGCCGGCAACCATCCACGGTGTGCGGCGCTTGTCGCCTCGTGGCAGGCGCGTCCAGCCAAACACGCCGGCGCCGCAGAACAGACACAGGATGGCCGCGACCAGAAACGCATAGCGCGTGTCGATCGGCAGGCCCGCCGATGCCATCGCGGCGAACACAACGACCGCGAGCACGCCGGCGATCGCGCCTAGTCGCGCGCGGTCGCGCAGCCATGCGAGCGATAGCACCCCGCCGAGTGCTGCTCCGGCGAGAACCGCAGGGCGCAGGATCTCGCCGACGCGACGCGGTATGTACTCGGGCACCTTGCCGATGCCGGTCTCGCGGTCCAGTATTTCCGCGGTGTGTTTGGTGTTCGTCAGCGACCACATCGCGTTGCCAGTGATGAGCAGGTCGCTGAGTACCCAGATCAGCGGCGCGGCCGCCGCCAGCAGCGCGAGACGGGCGAGCTGGGCGCTTGTGCGCGATGGACTCGAACGAGTGTGCGAAACGACCAGATAGACCCAATACAACCCAGAAAAGGCCCATGCCTCTGGCCGCAAGAGACCTGCCAACGCGAGCAGCGCGAGCACCGGCGCTCCGGCGCGCGGTTTGCGGGTCTCCACCAGCAGCGCGCACAGCACCAGCAGCAGGTAGGGCACGTCGATGTAGGCGCGCACGCCGTAGGACAGCACTTCCCCGCGCGTGAGCAGGATCAGCGCCGCCACGACGCTGGCGGCGCGCCCGAACCAGGCGCTGCCGAGGCGATAGATAACCCAGCCGCACGCCGATAGCGCGAGGAACGCGAGCGCCACTGTTATCGCGGTCGTGGCGCTCGCTCCGAGTGGCGCCAGGGCAATGCCGATCAGCTCCACCAGCGGGTGCGGCGTGGGTGCGATCGGCAGCCCGTATTCGGGTGTTTCCCCGCGCGTGAGCTGCTGGCCCCAGACCAGCCC
>DATNKN010000110.1:0-5230 GCA_035603375.1 Solirubrobacteraceae bacterium | reverse complement strand
GGTGCGCGCCCGCGCCGCCCGACCCGCGCCGCAGCGCGTACTCGGTGACGAGCAGCGGCAGCTCCTGCTCCAGCGCCTCGATTGGGGTGTTGAGCGTGTTGCTCATCGCTACGTGCACCGCGCTCGGACCGTCCCCGTCCGCGCACGCGCCCTGACCACCGCCGAGCGTCTCGTAGTAGGCGAAATCGTCGTTGCCCAGCGTCAGGTTGTTCATCGTGCCCTGTCCGAGCGCCCGGCCGAACGCGCCGAGCACGAGGTCGGCCACGCGCGAGGAGGTCTCCACGTTGCCCGCCGCCACCGCCGGCGCTGGGAGCGCCGAGTTGGCCGGCGGCTTCGCGTTCAATAGAGAACCCTCGGGCACGATCACTTGCACCGGGCGATACGCGCCCGCCGATGGTGGGATGTCGGGGTCGGTGAGCACCCTCACCGCAAACCAGCACGCCGACAGCGTCACCGCCAGCGGGCAGTTGAGGTTGCCCTCGTGGCGGCACGCCGAGCCGCTGAAGTCGAGCACCAGCTGTTCGCCGTCCACTGTCGCCTTCAGGTGCAGCGGCAGATCGCCCTCGCGCGCCTCGAGCACGTCATGGGTTTCGCGCACGCCATCGGGCAGCGCCGCGATACAGGCGCGCGTACGCCGCTCTGCGTAGTCGAGCACCGCGTCGGTCGCCACGCGCAGCCGCGCCGTTCCAACGCGCTGCGCCAGCTCGGCGAGTCGCCGTGCGCCGATGCGATTGGCCGCCAGCTGCGCTCTGAGGTCGGCGCGGCGCTCCCGCGGCTGGCGCATCTGCACGACCAGCTCCTCGATCGCCTGCTCGGTCAGCGGACGTGGATGGATCACGACGCCCTCCTCCTCCAGCGTGCGGCTGTCGGCCGGCATCGATCCCGGCATGCGCCCGCCCACGTCGGCGTGGTGCGCGCGGCTGGCGGCGAACCCGATCAGCAGGTGACCCTCAAACACGGGCGTGATGACTGTGATGTCGGGCAGATGCGTGCCGCCTTCAAACGGGTCGTTCAGCACCCACGAGGTGCCGGGTCGGTGCTCGCGCTCGAGCACGGCGTGCACCGCCGCCGGCATCGACCCGAGGTGCACAGGGATGTGCTCAGCCTGCATCGTCATTTCGCCGTCGGCATCGAACAGAGCGGTGGAGGCGTCGCGGCGCTCCTTGATGTTGGCCGAGCGCGCCGAGTGCACGAGCGCCTCGCCCATCTCCTCGCACGCCGTCCTCAGCGCGCCCGTGATCACCTGCAGCTCGATCGGGTCCAGCGCGCTCACGAGTCGCACCCCGTCGCGAGCCGGTCGATGACGGCGGTCGAGATCACGCGCTCCGTGTCCCCCGAGCGCTTCGCTCCAGCACGACGGTCCCGCGCTCGTCCACCGTTCCGCTCCACCCGGGCGGCACGAGCAGCGTGGACTGTGGCATCGCGCACAGCGCCGGCCCCTCCACGCGGGCTCCCGCCGGCAGCTCGCCGCGCCACAGCTGCGCCGACACCCACTCGCCGTCGAACACAATCCGCGTGGTTGCGAGCGTCGGGGATGTGGCGCTTGTGCTCTCCAGGCGCAGCGCAGGCCGCGCGCCGAACACTGACACGCGCACGTTCACCAGCTCCACCTCGGCCTCGGCGTCGCGGTAGCCGTAGCGTTGCTCGTGGGCCGCCTCGAACGCTTCGCGCAGGCGCACTGGCTCGCACAGCGCGTGGGAGTCGACCTCGGGGGTGTTACTCGAATGTACGTGCCCATCCCCCAAACTATTCCCCGGATCGATGTCCTCGTCCACCGACAGCTCAAACGCTTGGCCCGCGTATCGCAGCTCGTAGCGCACGCCGATCTGTGCCGGCGGGGCGTCCAGTTCCTCGCTGGCGCGCTTGATCAGCGCTTCCAGCTCGTGCTCGACGCGCTCGCGGGTGAACGCGCCAGCGCTAAGCATCGTCGTGCTCGACGCGTCGCGCCGGGGGGCCGCCGCCGCCAGGCCGAGCGCGCTCAGCACGCCGCACGCGCGCGGACACAGCACGCGCTCGATGCCCAGCTCGGCAGCCATCGCTGCCGCGTGCAGGGGGCCGGCGCCGCCGAACGGCAGCAGCGCGAAGTCGCGCGGGTCGATGCCGCGCTGCACCGTCACGCTGGCCAGCGCGCGGCGCATCTCCGTCTCGGCGACCCTGACGATGCCCTCCGCGCACGCGAGCGTGTCGAGGTCCAGTTCGCGCGCGAGCGCTCCCACGGCGCGCTCCGCCGCCTCGCGGTCGAGCCGCAAGTCGTCGGCGAGCAGCCGGCCGAGCACCAGGTTGGCGTCGGTCACCGTCGGTCGTGTCCCGCCGCGTCCGTAGCAAGCCGGCCCGGGCTCGGCGCCCGCCGACTCCGGCCCCACGCGCAGCGCTCCGCCCGGGTCGCGCCACGCGATCGACCCGCCGCCCGCGCCCACGGTGTGGATGTCGAGCGCCGCCAGCGCCAGCGGCCGTCCCGCGACCGTGCGGTTCGCCGTCTCGGCCACGCGCCCGTCCTCGATCAGGCACACGTCGCAGGAGGTGCCGCCCATGTCGAAGCACAACGCGTTGCGCTCGGCCGCCGCCTCGCTCAGCAGCAGCGCCCCGCCAACCCCGCCCGCAGGTCCCGACAGCACAGTCAGCGCCGCGCGCCCCGCGGCCCTTTGCGCGCTGGTGAGCCCGCCCGAGGACTGCATCACCTGTATGGCCGGCAGTCCCTGCGCGCTCGCCTGCTCGCCGAGCGCGCCCAGGTACGCCGCCAGCAGGGGGGACAGGGCCGCGTCCAGCTCGGTTGTGGCTGCCCGCTCATACTCCCTGAACGTCCCCACCAGCTCGTGCGAGAGCGACACGTGCGCGCGCGGCAGGCGTGCTGCGATCAGCTCGCCGAGCCGCCGCTCGTGCTCGGGGTGGGCGTAGGAGTGCAGCAGCACCACCGCCACCGCCCGCGGCGCCGCGGTGGCCAGCCGCTCGATCATCGCGTCGGTCCCGCGCGCGTCCAGCTCGCGCAACACGCCGTTCGGTCCCGTCCGCTCGGGCGCGCCAAAGCGCAGCTCTGCCGGCGCGAGCGGCCGCGGCGGGGCCTCGCACAGGTCGTACAGGCTGGGCCGCGCCTGGCGTGCCAGCTCGACGATGTCGGTGAACCCCTCGGTGGCCACCAGCGCCGTGCGCGAGGGTGGATGCTCAGGTGTTGACTCCAGCAGCGCGTTCGTCGCGACCGTCATCCCGTGCGCGAAGCGCCTTACCTGCTCGGGCCTTGCGCCGGCGCGCTCGAGCACCGCCCGTATCGCCGCCAGCACTCCGCGCTGCTGTTCGCGCGGCGTACTCGGCACCTTCGCGGTGTGCGTGCTGCCGTCCTCGCCGACGAGCACCGCATCGGTGAACGTCCCGCCCACATCAACCCCGAGCAGCATTGCCCGGGAGCCTAATTCCCTGGGGCTCCTGACGTTTGACGGCGTTCGTGTGCGTACTGGTGGTACGTGCGCGAACGGCGGCGAGCGTCAGGCCGCGGCGAGGCGCTCGTTGTGCTCGGTGTCGGCGAGGTGCTGATGCGACGGGCAATACCCGTTGTGCGGCAGCGGCACGCGCTGGCAGGTCGAGCCCTTGCGCGTCGTCGCGCGGCACGTCGGCGGCTCGTCGCTGACGGCGGCGTGCGCCTCGACCGGATGCTCGATCAGGTATTGCTGCGCGATGTCCACATAGCGGTTGACCGTTTGCAACACGCGCTCCTGAGCGCTCATCGGGAAGTACGTCCTGATGTCGCAAAACAGCGTACGCGCGGGCTTTGCGAAATAGTGGCGGTCGGTTGCGAGGCGCTCGACGGCCGACTCGCACGCGTCGAGCACGTGCTTGTGATTGGCGGCGCCATCCGCGTCGAATCGCGACTCCGCAATATACGGAGCCAAGTCCCTGTAGATGGCTCGGCTGAACTGATACATAGTTCCGCTCCCTACAACACCGGTCACGGATAAAAAGACCGGACTTGTCAAGTATCAGAGCCGTTTCTAAGGCGCACAGAAGTAATTCATTAAGCCTTGGTTAGCTTTTCGCCTGCCGATTGTTTTGGGGGTGGGGCCGGCAGGGCCGGCCTGCTCGGCGTTCCCGAGGGGAAACACGCCCGGCTTCTATTCAGCTTGGCGGGCTCAGGCCCACGGCTGCCACTGCGGTTGCTCGCCCGCGGCGGACACGACCACGTGCTCGCCATCAAGGCTCGGGTCGCGCTCGGGACAGTCGGTGCGCGTGTGCGTGCCGCGGCTCTCCTCGCGCTTCAGCGCCGAGCGCGCGATCAGGCGAGCCAGCGGATGGGGGTCCTCGAGCAGCTCGCCCAGCCCCTCTGCGTCGCGTTCGATGCCGGCGTGCTTCCACAGCGCCGTGCGCGTTGCCTGCTCGACGGCGGGCAGCGGGATGGTGGTGGGTTCCTGCGCCGATTCGTCGTGTGCTGTCTGTGGCCGGTCCGTTGGCGTCGTGCCTGCCAGCGCCGGCTCTCCCAGCGCCGCGAGTGCCGCGCGACGCCCGAACACGAAGCACTCGCTCAGCGAATTCGACGCCAGCCGGTTGGCTCCGTGCAGGCCCGTGCACGCCGTCTCGCCGACCGCATACAGCCCGGGTACGCCCGAGCGCCCGTGCAGGTCGGTGAGCACGCCGCCGATCGTGTAGTGCGCCGCCGGCGCCACCGGCACCAGCTCGCGCGTCGGGTCGAGCCCCGCCTCGCGCAGTGCGCCCACCACGTTTGGAAACAGCGCGGGGTCGATCTCGCGCATGTCGAGGCTGACCGAGGTCTCGCCGCTCGCGCGCAGGCGGGTTTGGATCGCGCGCGACACCTCGTCGCGCGGTGCCAGCTCGTCGACGAAGCGCTCGCCGCCGGCGTCGTGCAGCGTCGCTCCCTCGCCGCGAATCGCCTCGGTGATGAGAAAGCCTTCTCGGCCCTTCACACCGATCACGGCGGTCGGATGGAACTGCACGAACTCCAGGTCGGCAAGCGCTGCTCCGGCGGCGTGCGCGAGCAGCAAGCCCTGCCCGATCGATCCGGGCGGGTTGGTCGTGCGCGACCACAGCGCCGCCGCGCCGCCCGTGCTCAGCACGACCGCAGGTGCGTTCAGCGTGCGCCGACTCGCTTTGGGGTCGCCACTGTCGCCGTTGGCGGCACACACCACGCCCGTGCAGCGCGGGTCGGTCGGGTCACCATCGCTCAGCAGCCCGCACACACGCGCGCCCTCGATTACGCGCACGCGCGGGTGCGCCACCACGAGCGCCG
>DATNKN010000107.1:0-4318 GCA_035603375.1 Solirubrobacteraceae bacterium | reverse complement strand
TTGCGAAGGACCGCGTCGCAGACCACCATCGCGGCAAGCTCGCCGCCAGAGAGCACGTAGCGACCGATCGAGAGGGTCTCGGCGGCGAAGTGCTCGACGATGCGCTCGTCGAAGCCCTCGTAGCGCCCACACAGGAATGTGAGGGCCGGCTCCCGCGCAAGCTCGGCCACATAGTCCTCGTCCAACACGCGCCCGCCGGGGGCGAGCGCGATCACGCGGCGCGTGTCGCGCACCCGGGTCGCGTCTACCCCGTAATGGGCGCTGAGCGCCGCGTCCATGACGTCGACGCGCAGCACCATGCCCGCACCGCCACCAAAGGGGGTGTCGTCTACCTGCCCGCCGCTGAGCGGGGTGTGCTCACGAAAGTTCACGCACCGCAGGCGCGAGGAGCCGTCGAGCACGTTGCGCACATGGCGCTGAGCCGTGAACCACTCGAACCATTCGGGGAAGAGCGTGAAGATGTCGATCTCCATCACTGCGCTCCGCGTCCGAGAAGTGGCCTTCGCATGGCGCGATTCACCGAGTGTCCCCCAGGAAGCTCATGTCCACGTCGATCCGCCTGGCCGCGGGGTCCACATGGCGGATGGCGTCTTTGACCATCGGCACGAGCAGCTCGGCTGCCGGCAGACCGACAGCTCTGTCCTCGCCGGGGGCCGACGACGCGGCGAGCCGTACCCGCAGAGCCTCGCACGAGGGAAGCTCCATCAATCCCACCACGGTGCCGACGTGCCGCTCGCCGTCGATCACCTCGCAGCCCTCGAGTTCCCGCGCCCACCATTCGCCCTCCTGCAGCGCTGGAGCCGCGGTCAGCTCGACGGTCAACTCGGTGCCTCGCAGCGCCTCGGCGGCGCCACGATCCTCGATTCCCTGCAGACGGACGATCGGATGCTCGTCTGTGCCGGCCCGGCGCACGATCGCGGCGGAGCGCTCGCCGAACATCACCTCGGTTCCGACGACCAGCAGCCGCGGGCGAGAGCCCGTCACGTAGAAACTGCCGTCCAAACCATGTGCGCGACCGACACGCCCCGCGGCAACCGCGCTTGAGCCAGCGCTCATCGGTTGCCCCTAGTCGACGATGTCGACCAGCACGCGGCGCTTCTCGCTCACCGCGGCGGCCTTCACGACGGTGCGCAGCGCCTGCGCGGTTCGCCCGCCACGGCCAATCACCTGTCCGTAGTCGCCGTCGGCAACGCACAGCTCGAGCACGACCGTCCCGTCATCCTCCTCGAACTGCTCCACCGACACCTCTTCGGGATGATCAACCAACCCCTGCGCCAGGTACTCCAACAGCTCTCTCATCACCTCGGAGGACACTCGATCGCCCCTGACGCGCCAGGCTGTTAGCTGATGCCCTGGATGCGCAAGAGCTTGGCGACCGTATTCGACGGCTGCGCACCACGGGCAAGCCAGCTCTTGGCTCGCTCCTCGTCAATCGCGATCGTCGAGGGGTCTGTTTGGGCGTTGTAATGGCCGATCGTCTCGATCACGCGCCCGTCACGCGGGGAGCGCTGATCGGCGACGACGACGCGCCACACGGGGTTCTTCCTTGCGCCCACACGCGTGAGCCTAAGCCTTACAGACACGGTTTCCTCTCTGAGTGCTTTCCAAATCCAGCTTGAGAGCTTAGACGGTTCAGGTTACTGAGGAGATTGGGGCGGCGGCCGACGCGCCAGAGACACCCACGGCGAGCCCCTCAATGCGCCTGCCTCATCAGCGCACCGACGTCTGGCATCTTGCCGCGGGTCATGCCGCGCATCATCTTGCGCATCTGGCCGAACTGCTTGACGAGCTGGTTGACCTGCTGCACATTGGTGCCTGAGCCCCGTGCGATGCGCAGACGGCGCGAGCCCTTGATCAGCTCTGGGTGGCTGCGCTCCTCGGCGGTCATCGAGAGGATGATCGCCTGGATGCGGTCCAGCTCGCGCTCGTCCACCTTCAGGTTTTTCAGCTGTGCGCCCGCAAAACCCGGGATCATGCCGAGCAGGTTGGTCAACGGCCCCATCCGCCGGATCGTCTTCAGCTGATCGAGGAAGTCGTCGAGCCCGAACTCGTTGCGCCGCAGCTTGCGCTCCAAATCCGCGGCCTGTGTCTCGTCGAACTGGCGCTCGGCGGTCTCGATCAGGCTCATGACGTCGCCCATGCCGAGTATCCGCTGGGCCATGCGGTCTGGGTGGAAGCGCTCGAACTGGTCGAGCTTCTCTCCCGTGGAGGCAAACAGGATCGGCTTGCCGGTAACCGCCTTGACCGACAGCGCGGCGCCTCCACGCGCATCGCCGTCAAGCTTGCTCATCACGACGCCGTCGAATTGAACGGCCGCGGCGAACTGCTCGGCGACGTTGACCGCGTCCTGTCCGGTCATCGCGTCGACCACGAGCAGCACGTCGTGCGGTTTGACCGCGTCGCGGATCTTCACCAGCTCGGCCATCAGCGCCTCGTCCACGTGCAGGCGACCGCTGGTGTCCACGATCAGCACGTCCTTGCCCTCCTGGCGCGCACGCTCGAGCGCCCAAGTCGCGATCTCCACCGGATCGCGCTCGGTGCCTTGCTCGTACACCGCTGCGCCCGCTTGAGCCCCCACCTTCACGAGCTGATCGACCGCCGCTGGGCGATACACATCGCACGCGGCAAGCGCCACGGAGGAGGAGTGCTCCTCGCGTAGGTAGCGCGCGAGCTTCGCCGTCGCGGTCGTCTTGCCCGATCCCTGCAGGCCCGCCATCAGGATCACGGTCGGCGGTCGCGGCGAGAAGCTGAGCCCGGCCGCGGCGCCGCCCATCAAATCCGTCAGCTCGTCCGTGACGATCTTCACGACCTGCTGACCGGGATTGAGCTTGCCGACGATTTCAGCCCCGAGGCAGCGCGCCTTCACGTCGGCGGTGAAGCCCTTCACGACCTTGAAGTTGACGTCCGCCTCCAGCAGCGCGAGGCGGATCTCGCGCATCGCCTCATCGATGTCCTTCTCGGTGAGGGTGCCACGCCCGCGCACGTCGCCGAGCGTGGCCTGCAGCTTCTCGGCTAGGGAATCGAACATTGGAGCTACTGCGGAGGCTTCTGCTCGCTACGGCGCGCAATCGCCTCGCCGATGCCGCCGAAAGCCTCGGCGAACTCGGAGGGGATCACGAACACCTTGTTGGAGTCGCCTTCGGCGAGCGAAGGCAGCATCTGTAGGTATTCGTAGCTGAGCAGCTCGCGCGAAGGTTTGCCCTCGTGGATCGCTTTGAACACCGTGTCGATCGCCTTGGCTTCGCCCTCCGCGCGCAGGACGGCCGCCTGGCGGTCGCCCTCGGCGCGCAGCACCACAGCCTGCTGCTGACCCTCCGCGGTGAGGATCTGAGCCTGCTTCTCGCCTTCGGCGGTGAGGATCGCCGCTCGCCGGTCGCGCTCAGCGCGCATCTGCTTCTCCATCGCCGCCCTGATGTCCTGCGGTGGGTCAACCGACTTGATCTCCACGCGGTTTATGCGTATGCCCCACTTGCCGGTGGCCTCATCCAGCACGACCCGCAGCTGGGTGTTGACGTTCTCCCGCGCGGTGAGTGTGTCCTCCAACGTCAGGCCGCCGATCACGTTGCGCAGTGTGGTGACCGTCAACTGCTCGATCGCCTGCAGCGGGTTCGCTACTTCGTATGTCGCCGAACGAGGATCGGTGATCGTGAAGTAGAGCACCGTTTCAATCGCCACCACCACATTGTCTTCAGTGATAACCGATTGCGGCGAGAAGTTCACAACCTGCTCGCGCAGGTCCACGAGTGGCTTCACGCGGTCGATGAATGGCGTGACGAGTGTGAGGCCGGGCTCGAGCGTGCGGCTGTAGCGACCGAGCCGCTCCACCACACCCGCCCGCGCCTGCGGAATCACACGAATCGTGCGCGCCGCGACGATCAGCGCGAATATGACCAGTACGGCTATTACGATGAGAGCGACCATGATGGTTGGTGTCTTCCTTTCTCGCGGGATCTCTTACAGAGGTTACCTGTGACCACCCAGCGTCTGAGGTCGATGGTCGAGCGAGGCTAGGACACAGGAGCGAAGTGTGCTTTGCACATAAGCGACTGAGGACAACGCCTCGCGAAGCGCCAGCGACCTCTCAGTGCATGACCAAGGCTGTCGCGCCGCGTATTTCGACGACTTCGACTCGTTCGCCCGCATCGAAAACCTGATCTTCGTCGAAGCTGCGCGCGGTCCACACCTCGCCGTCGATCTTCACGCAGCCGACGCCCTCGTCGTTGGCGATCCGCTCGAGCACGATCGCCTTGCGACCGACGAGCGCCGCCGCGCCCGTTCTGATCGCCGGCGGCAACTGTCGGTGACGGCGCGCGACCGG
>DATNKN010000106.1:0-2041 GCA_035603375.1 Solirubrobacteraceae bacterium | reverse complement strand
AGCGTGAAGGCGTCCGCACGCCCGCCGCTCGGGTCGCAGAAGGCGACGTGCGCGCAGCTCAGACCGCGCGGCAACATGCGCCGGCCCGGCACGATCGCGCCGTCGACCGTCGCATCATCGAGAAAGCCCTGCAGGTCCGCGCGGAACAGTCCCAGGTATTCCGACTGCGCGGCGGCTGGGTCATCCTCCATCGCCTCGGCAACCGCCTCCTCATCGAGAGACGGATTGAGCTGCCGGCTCGTCGCCTGAATGTAGAGGCTGCGCGTCGCGTTGTCGTTCGCGTAGAACTTGCGGTGCGCGTTGTACAGGAGCCCGAGCTTGCGGTGCGGCGATGAGATCACGAGCATCAGGCCATTGAGCGTGAGGAGCGCCGGCCGCAGCGCCCGCGCGAGCTCGATGTCCGGGAGCGCGGAGTCCTCAGCACGGAGGAAGGCTGATTCGTCGATCACGGCGCCCGCCAGCGTGCGCCCGCGGGAGGTGCGGTATGAGGCCGTCACGACCTGCAACTCGGTGCGGTGCTTGAAGGTGAGGGTGTCGGCGGTCGAGCCGGCGAGCTCGGCGCGCAGCATCTCACTCCCCTCGATGAGGCCTTTCGCGTAGTCGAGGTCGAGAGCCGCCTGCTTGCGATCGGGGGCGACGTGGGCCACTCCCGCCGTCTCGCCGCGGGAGAGCAGCGGGTACTTTCCAGCGGCGAGCCACGTTGCCACCAGCGCGCCGAAGCGGCTCTTGCCCGCCCGGCGCCCCGCGCCCACGTACACCTCGCGCGGCGGCTCAGTCGGCAGCACGGTGCGACCGGTCAGCTCGAGCGCCAGGGTGCGCTCCTCGGGAGTGAGCAGCGCCGCATCCCCATCGATCAGCCGGGCGATCATGCGCCAGGTCGCCCAGGTCGGCCCCGAGAACTCGGCGCCCGCGAGCTCGGGCGAGCACATGAACTCGTGCAGCTTCATGCCCACTCGAGCGGGCGCGCGGCGGAACAGCCTCATTCGCCGCCCTCGGCCGCGCACGCTGCGTTATCGGCGTCGATTGCCCGGGATGCTCCTTCGGCATGGGTCGAGGGCCGATCGCCGTGCTCAGCCTCTGCGGCGTCCGCTGCGGCCCCGTTCAGCGCGGTCTTTGCAGCCATGAACTCGTGCAGTCCCATCGCAGGTTTCTCCCGGCGCTCGAGGCAGTTGAGCGCTCTGTAGGCGCCCTGCATCGAGTTGAAGGCCTGCGTGTAGGCGCCGACATCGCAAGGCTCGCCCGCAGTGAAGCGCAGCTCCTGCGTCTCGCACAGAAGCTCCAGGAAGGCCGCGCGGCGGCACATCGAGCGCTTGGCGTGGGTGAGGTTGTCCGCGCCGCCCGACTCCTCCTCGAGCCTGTGAATGCGCGGCAGGAGGGCGCGCCAGAGCTTAGTGCGCCGATCGATTCGCTCGAGCCAATCCGCGGTGTACTTCGCCGGCAGTGTCGTGAGCAGTTTGGTGCTGACGCCGCGTGCCATCAGCGTAGCTCCGGGAGAGTTGGCGGCGGGTGGCGCGGCAGCAGAGCACCGAGACGGCGGGTAGGTGAGCGGGTACGCGGGCTGAATTGAGCTTTCACGGACCTTGATTCTCCGGCATTTCTGTGCGCCGTTCGAGTCCGTATAGAGGCAACACAACACGGGATTTGCGAGCGTTGGAGCCCACGCACCGCCCTACCGGGCCCGCGGGGTTGGTTTTTTTGTGCGTTGGTTTTTTTGTGCGCAGGCGGTTCTGTGCTGTCCGCCACTCTGAATTGTTGGAATAGTTGTATGCGAATGCCTTGTAGAGAGGCGGCTTCTCCCCTCCTCTCCTATACCCGTGACATTCACATACAACAATGTCAACATTTCTAGACCTTGAGCTGTTTACGGCCGCGGGTGATGACGCGGATTGAGGGTTTGCGCGGGTAGAAGGTTTCGCGGATCTCCCGCCACGCGGTGCGGGCGCTCATGGTTCCGGGCATTTCGATTTCCTCCTCGTGGTCGCGGCTGAACACAAGGCGAAAGCGCCACGGTTGGGTGATCGTCTTTCTCATGGATCGTCGG
>DATNKN010000094.1:0-5045 GCA_035603375.1 Solirubrobacteraceae bacterium | reverse complement strand
CGTGCGCTCGCACCCGATGCGCTGGTCACGTTCCTCGATGGGGAGGGACACGAACTGCTGGCGTTCGTCGAGCTGGATCTCGGGACGATGTCGCATGCCCGGCTACGGCAGAAGGCAGAGCTCTATGGTGCCTACGCTGCTGGGAGCGCGTGGCGCAAGCGGCATGTCTTTCAGCCAGCGCTGCTGTTCCTAACGACCAGCCCGAGACGAGCTGCCGGGTTTCTGCGGGCGCTCTGCGGTGTGTTGTCTGTTGGTCCGCGGCGCGTCGGGCGTCATCCGTTGGTCGCTGGCGCGGCTAGCGTGGCGTGGGATCCCGGCCTGCTGTTGGCTGAGGGATGTCTTGTCGATCTCGAGGGCCGCGATGGGATCACGCTCCCCGACCTGTTGTGTGCGGCACGGGCGCCTTATGAGCGGGCGATCACGGCAGAGCGAGCGCATCGACAGGCAGCGGAGGAGAAGCGCCGGTTGCTGTGGGAGGACCCCTTGGCGATGCACCGGCACCTGCGTAGTAATCAGAGCTCGCTCTCCTCATACGCTCGCGAGCTCGGCCCCGTCGGTGAGAGAACGCTCGCCATCCTGCTCGACGCGGACCCGGCCGCGTCGCTGTCATCTGATGAGCGCGGCTTGCTGCGCGCCATCGCACGAGATCTCGGCGAAGCGCTCCTTCAACCAGGGATGAGCGCTCTCGCGCCGCCCGGCGCGGCAGTCCAGAGCAAGACCCCGCTACTCACCGAGGCCTACCGGACCGCTCAACACAAACAGCTACGCCAGCTCACTGAACAGCACGGAGACGGACCACAACTCCGCAACGCCAGCGAGCAGCTACACGATGGGGGCCTGCTTGATCACCAGACACTGAAACGGTTGTCCAGCGACGCCAAGCGAGATAACCATGGCCGCCGTGAGCAAACAGAGCACCGGGTCGCCTACGAACAGTGGCGCGAGTCAGCCGCACGGACCCTGGCGCGCAAAGCAGGAGCGCTCGGGCGCCTCACCCACCGTGCGGAGGACTTCTATCCCCAGCTCGACCAGCAGCATCTCCGCGTCTGTCGTGGCTGCGCCGAGATCGTCTACCCATCGCCTGAGCCAGCCTGGGACAGCCACGACCGGCCTACGTGCCACTACTGCCACAGCAGCGAACGAATCGCGGCATACGACTGTGACGCTACGGCCCCCGAAGGGACGCTGCATCGGTGACAGGCCGCACGCGTGCCCCCCGCGCGATAGCCGGTGCTCGTAAGCAGCGTCGCCCCGTCTGCGTACCAGCGGCTGACCGGCCACTGCAGCTACTCGCCGGGCACACCCGCCCAATGACCGAGGTGGAGGAAGAGCAGCTCGTCAACGCTTTGGCTGAGCTTCTAACGGACTGGCTGGCTGCTCACCCCGACCGGCTGCCAGCCGGCTTGCGCCCCGGGGCACAATGTGGTCTGGTGGACCAGACCACAACCAAGGAGCAGCAGTGAGCAGCCGAGCACCGATAGAGGTCTCTCCGGGCACCGGGCCCGTTCGGGTAGCGACCTACACCCGCATCTCTACCGACGAGGAGCGCCAACCGAACTCTCTGGAAGCCCAGCGCGTGCGGCTGGACGCTTTCGTCTCAAGCCAGCCGCAATGGCAGAACAGTCTGCACTACGAGGACCAGTTCACCGGGACCGTGATCGACAGGCCCGCGCTAACCCGGATGCTAAAAGACGCCAAGCTCGGCCGGTTCGACGTGCTGCTCGTCTACCGCGTCGACAGGCTCGCCCGCTCGATCCGCGGGTTGGCGCAGATCATCGACGAGCTCGACCAAACAGGTGTGATCTTCCGCTCCGCGACAGAGCCGTTTGACACGGGCACCCCAGCAGGCCGAATGATGGTGCAGATGCTCGGCGTGTTCGCCGAGTTCGAGCGTGCCCTGATCGTGGAGCGCATCACCGCCGGCCTAGAGCGCAAGGCCGCACGCGGCGGCTGGTGCGGCGGGCAACGCCCCTACGGGCTGAACATCGCCGCCAACCGCGAGCACCTTGAGGCAAACCCGGGCGAGGCACCTCTTGTGCCCGTGATCTTCGACCAATACGCAAACCGGCAGATCGGGTCATCGGCGCTGGCGACCTGGCTGAACGAGCAGGGCTACCGCACCAAGAACGGCCGGCTCTGGAGCTCCGCGAGCGTGATCACAGTTCTACGCAACCGCGCGTACCTCGGCGAGATCTACTACCGCGGCAACTGGTACCCAGCACCACACGACCCACTCATCCCGACAGACCTATTCGAGCGCGCCCAGGTGACACTCACCGAACGAGGAGAAGACCGGTCACAACGGCGGTCAAACCAGACCGAGTACCTACTAAGCGGCCGGATCCGTTGCGGGCGCTGCGGACAGGCATACATCGGGACAGCCGCCCACGGACGCTCAGGCCGATACACCTACTACACCTGCTTCACCAGGATGCGCTACGGCACCAAACACTGCGACAACGACCGGCTACCAGCCGAGCAGCTCGAGCAAGCCGTCACCCGCCGCCTCTGGAAGGTCCTCCACGACCGCCCGCTACTCGACCGTGCGATTACCCAGGCATACGAGCGGCTCACCCAACGCGAGGAAGACCAACAAGACGAGCTCACAGCCACACAACGCAAGCTCGCCGACACTCGCGCAGCAATGGACCGCTACTTCCACGCGTTCGAGACCGGCAGCATGCCCGAGGACACCTGCGCTCCACGCATCGCCGTCCTCAGCGAGGAGGCCAAAGCCCTCCAAGCCCGCGCCAGCGAACTCGCCGCCCAAAACGACGAGCAGCCCGAGCGAACCACGCCCGCCGAACTCGACACGCTCCGCAACACCCTACGAGACGCCCTCAAGGACACCACCCCAACACGCGCCAAGACAGTCCTACAAACCATGATCGACGACATCCGCGTCAACGCCCGTGACCACATCGAGCCAACCTTCCGCATACCAGCGGTTCGCGTTGACCACGGTTACATGGAGCCAGCCGGGATCGAACCGGCGACCTCCTGCTTGCAAAGCAGGCGCTCTCCCAGCTGAGCTATGGCCCCGCGAGTCCTCAATATACGCCCTATCGAGCCAGCCGTCGGTACTCGTCCGAGCGGTCCTCGTGATGGCGAACACCAACCTTGAACCAACGAGAACGTGCCAAAACCCAAAAAAAGTGGCGAGGGTGCACCGGTCGGCATCGCTCAGCCACCCATGCGCACCGTCAACCCTTCCCACGTACGCACGATCGGCGGATGGATACCGGTGAGCGCCGCGAACAGATGTGGCGACACATACACCTCGACGAGGGCCGCGGCGACGAGCATCGGCAGCGCTATCGCGACCGTCACGACGGTGGCCGCTAGCAGCTGATCCCACTCTCCCGCTCTGCTCGCCGTGATCCATGCGGCCAGTGGGAGGAACAGCGCAACCAGCTCGGGGACAGCGTGCGGTAGGACGCCGAGCAGCAGAAGTGCCGGAGACACATTGAGGAAGTGGGCAACGCCCGCGAGCGTTGTGCCCAGCACATACGCCTGGGACGACAGCGAGAAAGCGGTCGCGCAAACCACGAACGCGATCGCAATGCGCCCGCCGTGCTCATGCACCCACAGCGACACGCCGGTCTTGCCTTCAGCTTGCAGCGGCAGCGAGCTGCCCGCGATGAACCCCGCCATGCACGCCGCCGCGTGCAGCGCGAGCACCAGGAGGTTGCGCGATAGCACCTCGCCGACGTCGCTCAGGCTGCCGACGGCAAACGGAGGACCCAGCTGTAGTACCTGGGTGTCACTGGGGGACAAGGCGGATACGAGTAGCACCGCAGAGAGCAGTCCAGCCGCTGCGAGCGCGGAACCCGCAAACCAGCGGCCAATGACCGGAAGTGGTCTTCGCTGCCACGCGCGAAGCGTCGTGCGCGTGCGACGAACCCCGTAGTAGAACGCGTAGGAGGAGGCGTCCACCCCCTCCCATCGACCGCCCGCCACCGGACCTTGAGGCGCTACCCGTCGAAGTCGAAGTCGCGCGGCGGGCGCTGCTCAAACCAGAGCCGCTCCTGCTCAGGCGTGTCGCGCAGAAAATCCGGAGTCTCCTCAAGCACATCCTCGACCGGCTCCGCGGCCTCGGGAGCGTCGCCCTGCCGAGCGCCTATGTCGCCGTCCGGCGCGACAAGCCTTGCTTGCTCGCTTGCGTTCCCGCCCACGGACTCCCATTCAAGCGACTCGTCCGGGTCCGCCTGCGTATAGGCGGGGTGTCCGACGGGCGCCGCATTCACCTCGCTTGACGTCTCCCCTTCGCGCTCGTCCTCCACGCCTCGCCCAAGCTCCGCCTCCATGTTGATCTCAACGGTCTCCTGGCTTGTGACGCCGAGCGTCGATGGGCTTTCCTCATGCGTCGAGCCCGACTTCGAGAAGAACGACCCGGCACCGCTTGTCTGCGTGTCCGAGTGGGCGGCGTGCTCCACCGGAGCGGCGCTGGCATCGCCACGCACCGGCCCGAGCGCATCTTGCTCGGCCCGAGCGACGTCGCCCGGATCTGCTCCCCGGAGGCGCTTGAGCTCCAAGTGCTCTCGGATGGCGTCATCGAGCGATCCCATTGCGCCCGCAAACCATACTGCGCGCGCCCGCTGGGACGCTCTGGTGGCCTACGGGCGGGAGCGCAGGTCATTGTGTTGGGCCAGCCGTGGGCACGCAGACGCGATCTATGACCCCACGCGCGCTCTGCGACTACACTTCGCGTACCCGCTCTTGCTCGCACGGGCGAGAGCCTGCGGGGCTATAGCTCAGTTGGGAGAGCGCCTGGATCGCACCCAGGAGGTCGCCGGTTCGAGTCCGGCTAGCTCCATTCCTAAAGATCCCTGCATTTGGGCGGGGTTTTGCGGCGTGGAATCTCGCGGGATCGTTGTTGATCGGGGATAATTTGAGGCACTAGCTGTTCTGCCCACGGAGGTTGTGAACGCGGTTGATGGGTGGCTGGTCGCCGATCCCTGAGTGTGGTCTGCGTGTGTTGTAGTGCTCGAGCCAGTGTGGCAGGGCTTGGTTGCGATGGTGGTGTGATCGGTAGGTGAGGCCGT
>DATNKN010000086.1:0-4817 GCA_035603375.1 Solirubrobacteraceae bacterium | reverse complement strand
CCACGTGCTGATCCTCATCGACCACGGGCAGCATCACGAGGTTGTAGTCGGTCATCGTGCGTGCCACCTCGGGCAGGTCGGCGTCGGTGTGCACAGACTCGGTCTCCTGCTCGGCGACGTCCGACAAGGGCGTGTGCGGGTCGCTGCGCAGGAGCGTCACGACCGCCACCGAGCCCGACAGCTTGCCCTCCTCATCGTGCAGATAGACGGTCGTGAGCGTGGTCGGCGCGATCTCGCTTGAGCGCACTCGTCCCAGCGCCGCCTCCACTGGCTCCTCCGCGGCGAGCACGATGCAATCGGGGCTCATCAGGCCGCCGGCCGTCTCGGGGTTGTAGCCGAGCAGGCTCTCGATCTGGTGCTCCTGTGTCGGCGGCAACAGCGCGAGGATTCTGGAACGGCGGTCCTGCTCGATCTCCACGATCAGATCGGCCGCGTCATCCGGGGCCATGCGCGCGATCACGGCCGCGACCTGCTCGTCGGGACGCTCGCGGATGAACTCGAGCTGATGGTGCTCGTCAAGCTCCTCGAAGACGTCGGCCTCAAGCTCCCGGTCCTGGCCGACGGCCTTGATGATCTCCTCACCCTCCTCGTGCGAAGCCGCCTCCACCAGGTCGGCGATCTCCGCCGGGTGCAGGTTGGCGAGCTTGCGGTGGGAGAAGCGCAACCGTGCGGTGGGAACATGGTCGACGAACGGCTCGAGCGTCGACCAGTCGAGAAACGCCTGATCGCCGATCCAACTCTTCAGAGGCCGCGGCAAGCGCCGGCGCAAACGCGCGCGCCTCGCGTTGTCGACGCCGACCACCCGCCACCAGCCCTCGATGCAGGCCAGCTCGATCTCATGCGCTGTGACCAGCACTGGTGGATCTGCCTCAACGTCTACAAGCGTGCGCCCAAGCACGTCCTGGCCAAGCAGCACCTCCCCCACGCGCCGCTCGAAGCGCTTGAGCGAGAGTTTTTCTCCCGACAAGCGCACCGCGCCGGGTTGCAGCTCGGCGACGCGCGCGATCGGTACGAACAGCTCGCGTCCGCCGATGCGCGCCTTCAGGCCGGTCACGGGCGGATAGCCACCGTCGGCGAGCCGCACGATCAGATCCTCCACGCGCCCGAGCCTCTCCCCCGCCCTGTCAAGCAATGGGCTGCGCAGGACTGTCGAGAGGTGCATCGCCGGCTGTGACAAAGCGTCCATACGTTAATGCTCCACCCGGACCATACCGAGCCCGGGGTCTACTCGCAAAGCAGTGCCGCGCCGATCGCCCCACCGAGATCGCCGAGACTGGCGAGCCGCAGCGTCGGCGGCTGCTCGTCCTTGAATAGGTGCGGCTTCATCGCCACCAGGATTCGCTCCAGCATCGGCTCACCGAAGCGAGTGCCGAGGCCGCCGCCGAGCAGCACAAGCTCCACGTCGAGCAGGTTCACCGCCGAGGCGATGCCACTGCCGAGTGCCGTCACCGCACGCTCGATCAAGCGCTGCGCGAGCTTGTCCTCGTGCTTGAGAGCATGGGCCCAAACACCGCTTGAGAGCGTTTCGCGTTCGCGATCGCGCATGATCTCGAACAGGTCGGTGTGATGGCCTTTCTCGACCATGCGCTTTGCCTTGACTTCCATTGCCCGGCGTCCTGCATAGGCCTCCATGCAGCCGCGCCGGCCGCACGTGCAGCGCGCGCCCCCCTGCTTGACGACCATGTGGCCAATCTCCCCTGCGTCGCCGCGACCGTGCCACAGCTTCCCGTCGAGTGCCACGCCACCGCCGATGCCCGTTCCCCAGAAGACGCCCAGCAACGATTTCGCGCCGCGACCGGCGCCGAGCAGCAGCTCCGCGTTGGCGGCCACCGACACGTCGTTGCCGAGCTTCACGCTCGGCCCAAGCCGCTCGGACAGCAGCGCCGCCAGCGGCACGCGTTGCTCCCATTCCGGCAAATTTCCCGCACGCGCGAGCGTGCCGGCCGCCGTATCGACCTCACCCGGCACACCGGCGCCGATGCCGTCCAGATGCGCGACGTCGAGCTGTGCTGCGACTGCCGCGTCGGACATGCAGGCGACGAGCGCGTCGATCACCGCGGACGGGCCCCCCTCGTGCGGCGTCAGTCTGCGCGCCTGCCCGAGCACGGCGTGATCCTCGCCACTCATCACAACGGTCTGGATCTTCGTCCCCCCCAGGTCGATTCCGCCGTACGTGGCCATAGGCTCGGACTTTACCCGCCCTTAGGGCGTTTCTTCTCCCGCTCTTACGCCACGACCCCAAGATCAGAGGTGCCGATGACCGAACGCACAGGAAGTCCCTGGCTCAACTACCTGCTGGGCCTTCTGTGTATCGGCGCGATCGTCGTCGCCATTTTGCTCGTCGGGCCGGCCTCCGGGAGCACGACCGCCGTGACGCGCACGGCCAAGGTCGCTGAAGGCGTCGTCCAGTCCACCGTGTCGGGCAGCGGCAATCTGCAGCCCGCCAGCCAGCTCAACCTCGGCTTCAAGACCAGCGGCACGGTCACCAACATCGACGTGACCCAGGGCGAGTACGTGACTGAGGGCAAGCTGATCGCCGAACTGAACCCGCAGAGCGTCGAAGTGACGCTCGAACAGGCCAAGGCGGCGCTGCTCTCGGCCGAAGCGAATCTCGCCAAGGAGGAAGAAACCGACGGCGAAAGCTCCACCGGCTCGGGCAGCTCGGGAGCCGGTGGCGGCACGAACGCGGCGGCCGCATCGGTTCACCCGATCAACTCCGAAAAGCAACCAGAGCCGACCACGACCACCGCGCCAAGCACGACTGCCGCGGAACCGACCCACACGACCACTACACCGAGTACAGCACCCGCGGAAACACCCCACACCACTACCTCAAAGACCACAGCGCCTCAGAGCAAGCGGGAGGAATCACAGTCCAGCGGCTCGTCCTCCAAAGAAAGCGAGGACTCCGACTCCTCGGCCAAAGCCACGATCAGCACCGCCACGCGCGAAGCGAACCTGGCCTCTGCCAGGGCCGCCGTCAGGAGTGACCAGTTGACGGTGCAGAGCGCCGAGGAGGCTGTCGGCGACACCAAGCTGTACGCGCCGCAGAGCGGCACGATCGTCTCGCTCTCCGGGCAGGTCGGGGAAGTCGTGTCCGCCAGCGGCACCACCAAGGCCTCCAGCAGCAACTCCTCCAGCTCCTCAGGATCGGGCAGCTCCGCCGCCGGAGGCTCAACGGCGAGCGGCCGCTCGGCTGCGGACGCCTCGTCTTCCTCGTCCTCCGGCTCGGGCTCTTCGGATTCGTCCAGCTCCGCCTTCGCGGTGCTCAGCGACCTCTCCTCGATGCAGCTCGTGGTGGCGCTGAGCGAATCGGAAATCGGCAACGTCAAGGTTGGCCAAATCGCCACGGTGACCGTCGAAGCGCTCGAAGGCCGCAAGCTTGCTGCTCACGTCAGCGAAGTGGCCACGCTCGCCACCAGCAGCAGCGGGGTCGTCAGCTACGACGTCACCTTCACGCTCGACCAAATGGAAGCAGGGCTGAAGCCCGGCATGAGCGCAACCGCCGAAGTCGTCGTCAAGCAGGCCGAAGGGGTCAACGTGCCGACCACCGCCATCACGGCCGATTCGGTGACAGTGGTGCGGGGCGGCAAGGACGTGCGCCAGCGCGTCGTCACGGGCTTGGCTGGCAACACCTCCACAATCGTCCTCAGCGGTCTGAAGGCGGGCGAAACCGTGGTGCTGCCGGCGGCCACCAGCACAAGTTCCAGCACGAGTCTCACCTCGCGGCTGAGCCGCCTCGCCGGTGGCAGCGGCCTCGGCGGTGGGGCCGCCGGTGGCGGTGGGTTTGCCGGCGGAGGCGGAGGTGGGGCCGCGTTCTTCAGAGGCGGCGGCTGATGCATCGCCCCCTGCGCTCGCGCAACAGCGGCGAGACGCGCACGCCGCGCGTGCGTCCGCTGGTTGAGCGAGCGCCGCCGGCGGGCGGCGCGACCCGCACGAGTGCGACCCATGAACGTGCACCGGTCATCCGGGTGCACGATGTCTCAAAGACCTTCGACCTCGGGCAGATCCACGTGCACGCCCTGCGCAAAGTCTCGCTGCGGATCGACACGGGCGACATGGTGGGGATCATGGGCAGCTCGGGCAGCGGCAAGAGCACGCTGATGAACATCCTCGGCTGCCTGGAAATTCCCACGAGCGGGCGCTATGAGATCGACGGCGTCGACGTCAGCCATATGGACGAGGACGACCTCGCCGACCTGCGCAACCGCAAGATCGGCTTCGTCTTCCAGAGCTTCAATCTCGTGCCGCGCACGAGCGCCATCGACAACGTCGAGCTGCCGCTCGCCTACGCCGGGCTGAACCGTGCTGAGCGCCGCCGTCGCGCTGAGGCGGCACTCACGGCGATGGGCATGGCCAACCGCCTGCACCACCAACCCTCCGAGCTGTCCGGCGGCCAGCAGCAGCGCGTCGCCGTCGCGCGAGCGATCGTCACCAACCCCTCGCTGATCCTCGCCGACGAGCCGACCGGCAACCTCGACTCGCACTCCACCGAGGAGGTCCTGCGGATCTTCGCGCGCCTGAACGAAGAAGGACGCACGGTGGTGCTGATCACCCACGAGCCCGACGTCGCCGAACAGACCAAGCGGATCATCCGCCTGAGCGACGGCGAGATCGTCGAGGACCAGCGAACGCTGGGCGTGCATGATGCGCCGCCGTTGCTCCAGAGCCAGAAGTCAGCCCACGGTCCCGGCCATCCCGACGTCATCGAGGCGCAGGCATGATCGGCCCGGAGATGCTGCGCATCGCCTGGAGCGGGATCACCGCCAACAAGCTGCGCTCGGGTCTCACGATCCTCGGCATGACGATCGGGGTCG
>DATNKN010000081.1:0-2803 GCA_035603375.1 Solirubrobacteraceae bacterium | reverse complement strand
AAACAGAAGGAAGAAGATTGAGACTGAATGTCCGGGATGCAGCGTTGTTCTTATCGTCGATGCTGTCTTCACGACCGACCCTCCCCTAGCACCGTGCGCCAACTCTATGCGTGACCTACACGAGTTGCATTTCAAATCTGTCTCAACAATTAAATTTGTCTCAGGGCGTGGCGCTCCGTGCCTCGATGACCTGTGCGCGGTGTATTTCTCTGCACTTACACTTGAAATACACTCTTCCGTCAGGGCCGGCGCTCTGGTAAAGCGACGCGTCGAGGGAATTGCGTGGCTCTGCTGGCCGCTGAACTCACCAGCGATACATCGCTGCGGTGGTGTCTTGAGGATGCGGGTGCTGCTCAGGGCGCGTACGCTTAGACTGTGATGCGGACAGGAAGAGAAGTGAGCCATCCAACTTCAGCGGCGCGCGCGCGCCGCCCCGTCATCCCGATCGCAGGCGCGGTTGCCTCGCTGGCGCTGCATGCGTCACTTCTCACGCCGCTCCTCCTGGGTGCAGCGCAGCACCGGACGCGGGCGCCGGAGGCGCCGGGAGGCTCGGCGCCGTCAAGCAATGACTCGACGCTGACGGTCGTGTTCGTCGACGATGGCGATTTGAAGCCGCGGGCGCCGCCGCGCTTATCAGACACGCTAGTCCTCGCACCGGTGAGGTCGATCACGCTCGGCGACCTTCCGGCGCCCTCGCCCGAGGCGGCGATCCCGGATGCGGTCTCACCGGGTGAGCGCGCCAGCGCCCCACAGGCGCAGGGAGACGCCGCGGCGTTTGCGCTGCTCTACGGGCGCTACCTGGGCCAGATCACCGCGCGCATCGAGCGCGCGTGGATGAGGCCCCGGAGTTCCCCCGGGGCAGATACCTTCGCCTGCCGCTTGCAGGTGCTTCAGGATGAGCGGGGACAGGTGCTCGGGGTAACCGTCGGACGCTGTGACGGAGACGCTCGCTGGCGGGCTTCTCTCGTGGAAGCCGTCCGGAGCGCCTCGCCTTTACCCGCACCTCCCGATCCGCACGTATTCAGGCGGTCGCTTGCGCTCGCCTTCGCGTCGGCAGCGTTCCTGCCGGGCGGTAGTACCCAGGGCTTCGAGCCCGAGGCGCTGACCGCGATGCGCGCGCCGGCCGGGAGTCGGGCGGCGGGAACGACTCCGGACTACCTGGATCAGCTACGCGCGCTGAGAGAGGGTCGGCCCGGCAGCGTCGACCTGCGCATCGAAGGCAGTCAGCACACCAACTAGGCGACGCCCGGTCTGTCGGAACCGCAGTAGGAATCCGCGCCTGCCGAAGTGCCCGCGACCCCACTCTGAGCAAGCATTGCTTCCGGACCTGTCTACCCGCTCCTGCGAGCATGGTGCGCGACGTCAGACAACTAGCCGCGTAGGGTTCGCCCTCGCTTGTCTGGAAAAACCATACGGGCAATGAGCCCCTGCGCCGAGCCCGAATGCCCATTTCCTCGATGATCATCTCGGCGAGTCTATAGCGGACATGGACGTCGCGCGCCATGTTCAGGGCTTCTGGGGCCCGAAGAGTTGGCCAGTTCGTAGGTGGTTTCACTGCAATTGGGACCCACAAATGGCTCCACAACTTGACGTTATAGGGTGGTTTCTCCGCAGTTAGCCCCTCGCTTCGTTCGCGTTCCTCGTGGTGGCATTGCACGCAGACGGATTGCTCCACAACGAAGGGGAGAATGCGATGACACGGGGCCCACAAACCACGACCAGGTCGGGGGGAAGTCTCCTCATAGTGTTTCTTCTTATCCCCGAGCTGGCGCTCGCGCAATCCTCGCCCTTCATGACGGGTGCGACGGCACTGCAGACGAACATCCTGGCCTGGCTCACGCCCATTGCCGTGATTCTGGTCATGGTGCTCGGCGCCATGGCCATGGCGAACCGGATTTCCTGGGGTTGGTGTATCGCGGCGATCTTAGGCATCGCGATCGCCTTCGGGGCACCCCAGATCGTCACCTGGGTCCGCGGCCTGTTCGGCGTGTAGTCATGAGCGATCGCAACTCAGGACTCACGGTCGATCCGCTCTTCGTCGGAGCGACTCGGCCACCGATGCGCTGGGGGGTGACGTATTCGGCGCTCCTGGTGAACGGGGTCTTCAGCATGGAGATCTTCCTCCTCACCAAGAATCTCCTGACGCTGGCGCTGGCTTTGCCGATTCACGGAATCTGCATGCTTCTTTGTGCACGGGATGCACGGTTCTTCGATCTCGCGCTCCTCTCGGGGCGCACCCGGATCCCGGCGCTGCTCGCGAACGCACGCCACTGGAAGTCGAGCAGTTATTCGCCCTTGGCTCTCGACGTGCCGGACGTTTGCGGGCGGCGCCGGACCTCGCCCGGTTCAGTTGTGCCTTGCGCGGGAGTTCGGCGGCGATGAGCGCACATCCCGCAACGCTTCGGCGCGAGCTCTCCGCTGCACAGCGCATCCCTTACGCCGCACACGTGTCGCCGCACATCGTGAAGACCGCCTTCGGCGATTACGTTCAAGTCCTTCGCTTGGGCGGGGCGAGCTTCGAATGCGCGGACGATGAGACGCTCAACACCTGGCACGAGCGGTTGAATGTTCTCTGGCGAAACATTGCCAGCCCCCAGGTCGCTCTCTGGACCCACGTCATCCGCCGGCGCGAGGTGACCTCGGTCGGGGAGGGCGGCAGTTCCTTCGCCAATGTGCTTGAGGCCAAGTATCGAGAGCGCCTCGCTCACCAGACGCTCATGGTGAATGAGCTCTACCTCTCCACTGTTTACCGCCCGACCGTGGGGGTCGCAACTTCACTGGCCGCCAGGCTGATCAGTCGCAC
>DATNKN010000038.1:0-2399 GCA_035603375.1 Solirubrobacteraceae bacterium | reverse complement strand
GGACCCGCCAACAACACACGGACTCTCAACAACGCTATTCCCCAAAGAAAACACGCGAAAAACAACCCTCTCTCAAAAAACGACCCGGTCCCTCTCCCAAGGGCCCTGCCAAAACCGGTTAGAAGTCAGACCACAGAGGCCAAACCCAACCCGACCTTATTTCGTCCCAAACCCCCTTACTGGAGGCCTCACCCCACACCGGGATGACGAGACATGGCTCCTTTATACCCGAACCACACCTTCCTGTCAAGCCCCACGGTCGTAGGGTCGCCTGCGCACCCGTAAGCACGCCCGCGATCGAAAGCAGTCCAACGTGGGCAAGCGGTCCAACGTGCAGGCCCGCAAGCGGTCCAACGCCCAGGCCCGAGACTAATCTCCGTCGGCTCCGCTGCCGATGCAGAAAGCGTGAACCGATGCTTTACGCCTCTTTCTGTGCTCGCGACGCTTGCGCTGGCCGTGGCCTGCGCGCTTGCGGGCGTGCTGCCGGCGTCGGCTGGCGCTACCCTCATGCATTCGCGCCGGGGCAGCGTGCACGTGCGCCACATCACGATCCACCGCGCCCCGCGCAAAGGAGCCAAACACGGCTCCAAACACAAACGCGGGCACAAGAAGAAGCACCACGGGCACAAACACTCGACGCACCGTGCCCGCAGGATGCTGCCCGCTACCGCGGCCGGGGATTGCCCGAACGCCAGTCTCACGCCGAAGCCGGGCAACATCGAAAGCGTTGTCGCGGCCACGCTGTGCCTCGTCAACGGCGAACGCGTGCGCTTCGGCGAGTCGGCGCTGATCGAAGATCCGCGGCTTGCGGCCGCCGCCACCGGACACTCGCGCGACATGGACGAACACGACTACTTCTCCCACACGAGCCCAAGCGGGCAGACGCTCCTGATGCGCATCGAAGCGAGTGGGTTCATCCCCAACGACAACGTCGGCTACACGCTCGGCGAGAACATTGCCTGGGGCACGCTGTGGCTCGGCACGCCGCGCGCGATCGTCAAGGCCTGGATGGAATCGCCGGGCCACCGCGCCAACATCCTCAACGGTTCATTCCGCTATAGCGGCATCGGCGTCGACCCGAGTCTGCCGCAGCCGATGTCGGGCGGCCAGGCCGGTGGGATGTATACGCAGGACTTCGGAACCATTATCGGCTGACGCTTTCCTGGCCGGGCGGATAACCTCCCGCGACCGACCACTACAAGGAGAAGCGAAGCTATGGGAGTACTCGACGGCAAGTCCGCGATCGTTACCGGCTCGGCACGTGGGATTGGACGCGCGACGGCTGAGCTGCTCGCCGCACAGGGCGCGCAGGTCCTCATCAACGACCTCGACGGCGACATCGCCGAGCAGGCCTCAAAGGAGATCGCGGGCGAGACGGCCGTGTTCTCGGGCGATTTGACCAAGGGCGACGCGCCGGACAAGCTCATTCAGAGCGCGATCGACGCGTTTGGGAAGATCGACATCATCGTCAACAACGCCGGATATACGATTGACGCGCCGATCCACAAGATGTCAGACGAGCAGTTTCAGAAGATGCTCGACATCCATCTGATCGTGCCCTTCAAGGTGATTCGCGCCGCCGCGCCGCACCTGCGTGAGCCGGCCAAGAAGGAGCGCGATGAGGGCAACGAGGTGTTCCGCAAGATCGTCAACATCTCCTCTATCTCGGGCACGATGGGCAACGCGGGGCAGGCCAACTATTCCTCGGGCAAGTCTGGCGTGGTTGGTCTCACCAAGACGCTCGCCAAGGAGTGGGGCCAGTTCAAGGTCAACGTCAACGCGGTCGCCTTCGGCTTCATCGACACGCGCCTCACGGCCGCCAAGGTCGAGGACAACACGATGGAGATCGGCGGCGAGAAGGTCCAGCTCGGCATTCCCGAGCAGATGCGCGGGATGGCCTCGATGCTGATCCCGCTGGGACGTCCCGGTACACCCGAGGAGGCCGCGGGCGGCGTCTTCTTCCTGTGCTCGCCATGGTCGAACTACGTGCACGGCCAGGTGCTCAACGTGACCGGCGGTCAATTCGTCGGGATGACTTCCTAAGCCAATATCCGGTCCTAGACAACCGATGACCAAGCCTCGCAAGGACGCAGGGAGCGTGGCGTGCTCGGCACGCGAGCGACCGAGGACGCCGCGAGGCGCCGGTCAGCGGTTGTCTAGGAGGCTGTCGCCGCGCCCTTGACCCGGGCGCGGTGCTCAGCCCGGCGTTGCTCGCGGGCGCGGCGCAGAGCCCCCTTGCGGCCGTGTTCCTCCAGGCCGTTGTAGAGCGCCTTGATCTCCGTGAGCACCTCCTCGGCGACCGCCTGCTGCTGCTCGCGCGTGGCATTCTCGACCGGCTCCCAGCGAATCGGGTCGCCGTACTGGACGGTGACCTTCGGGAACTGCAGGCGCTTCCAGTT
>DATNKN010000034.1:0-2422 GCA_035603375.1 Solirubrobacteraceae bacterium | reverse complement strand
TCGCGCGGCGGCATCGAGGGATTGCTCGATCCCGTCTCCCACTGTGGTGTGTTGACCACGTCGACGATCGCCTTCGTTCCCTTGGGGAGTGCCTCGAGCCCTGATTCAAGTGTGTCGATCTCAGGTTCGTTGAGGTGGCCGCGATTTGGTTCGAAGATGTTCCACGCGGCAAACACACGCACCCATCCGACGCCCAGGCCGGAGACCTCGCTGGCGGCCTGCGGGGAGAGTCCTTCGATGCCGTTGACCACGACGCCTGTTTCGACGGCCTGCGCGGGCGCGCCGGAGAAGGCGAACATCAGCGCAAGAACAGCGCTCGGAACAGCAATCAGGCGAAGCGACCTCACATCACATCAGTCGGCAAAACACGCGCAACCCTCGACAGACAACGGTCACAATCGACCGTTTGTCGAGCGTTCCCAAGCATTCGCGATGTAACACCCACGGAGGGGTTGGTTTGCCGATCGTAACGCCGCTGTGGGACGCTATCGGCACCACCTACGATCAAGGGAGCCAGCATGTTGAGAGCACTCGCACTCTCCGGCGCGATGACGCTCGCCCTGTCGGGCACAGCGGTCGCGGCGACCGGCCAGCAGATCAGCGTCAACGGCACAGGCGGCGCGTCAGTGCCCTCCGAAGCCACCGACGCCCAGCAGCAGGCCGCTTATAACCAGGCGCTCACCGCCGCGATCGGCGACGCCCAAACGAAGGCGCAGATGGTCGCCCAGCAGCTCTCGCTAACGCTCGGCCCGCTGCAGACATTCACCGAGCAAAGCGAGGACTACCTCGGCTACTGCGGGATCGGATTCCTCCCTGGAGTCGCGACAGCCGGTGTGTCGGGCAGCGCGAGCGCTCCGGCGGCCGCCGGCAGCACGGGCGGCCAGCTGACGCCGATCCCCGCAAAGCCCAAGAAACACAAGACCAAGAAGAAGGCCCACAAGGCACAGGAAAGCGACAACACCTGCCAGCTCGAGGCCGACGTGACCGTGATCTACTCAGCCAGCTGAGGGGCGATCCCATGGGATCGGGCGCCAATCACAAACGACTCAGACACCACCAATCCACAAGAACACCCATAACGCAGAAGTCCTTGTTCTAGAGCCGATCTCAGTATCTTCTAAGCACTCCTGGAGGGGTGGCAGAGCGGTTGAATACACCGGTCTTGAAAATCAGCCGCCCGTAAAATCCCGCCTCGGAGCTTGTCTCGCTTTTTTGGCTTTGTTGAGCGGCGTTCCGCACGGTTGAGCCACATCCGGCGGGTCCGTTGGCTACCGATCTCTGGCTCTTGAACCGCTAGAAACCGCCTGAAACCGCACGAACCGCGCTTGAACTGGCGCGAGTTTGGCGCGAGCAGGGCGGTTGTGGTTGAGGGTTTCATTGAGCGTCGGGTGGGGTCTTAGTGCTCTGGCTCGCAAGTTCGGCGACGTATCCGGCAGACGGACACGCCCGCTTGCGCCGAGCGAAGCAGAAGCGGGTGCCTAAACGTGGCTCAGACCTCGTCTTCGTCCGGTAGCGGGCACGTTGACGTGACGGGCGAGACGAGCGCTTTGGGGCGGTTGCGAGCGTCCGCGCTGGCGGGGGGTTACAGTCGGGAGCGGCGCTCTCCCTGTGCATGGACGGCGGTTGGGACGATCACTAAGGCGCGGCGTCATACGCATAAGAGCCCTCCGGCCGATTCGGGCCGGGCCTCTTTCCCGTTGCCGGAGTGTTGTCACGCTAGGTGGGTCGGCTCGATTTCAACGCGCCCGTAGTGGAGTGTCGGGGTGGACGATCCTGTTGTGGCAGGCCGATGAGATTGGCTCTAACCGCGCGCCATGCCCACCCGGCGACTAATCCATACCTCATTCCCCCGCCCGCCCGAGGCGCCCCCGTATGCCAGGTTGCGCAGGACAGCGAGCACGCGGTCGGCCTGCTGGCCGCGCGAAGCGAGGCTGCTGGCGGTGGGGGCCAGGGTATGCGTGCCCCAACGGATGCAGGGCTGGGCTCGCTGGCGTGCCGATGACGCGGGCTGTTGCCTAACTGGAGCGGTTACGACCCGGCGACTACTTCCTCCACGCGGAAGCAGAAGCGCTCGGCTCGTTGACGCCTCCGGCGGGCCGCACGCCCACGCCGGCTCGCAGGGCCAGTGCGGCGAAGCGCGGAGTCCGAGGCCCTGGTCTCCGCCGCCGCGGCCGGTGCGGGTCCCGCGCTAGACGCCCAGCGAGGCTCGGATCTGCCCGACGAACACGGTGGGCTGATAACCGTCCTTCCAGCGCGACGCGATGTTCATGAGGAACTCGTCGATCAGGTCCTGGCTGGGCTGAGCGCCGAGACGGTGTTCGAGGATCGCTGTCGCAATCTGCGTCTTGCCAGCAAGCGTCTCCCATTCGATGCCGTCGCCGTCGGCGGTCAGGAGCCCCTCGTACGTGTCGTCAGTCTCGTC
>DATNKN010000027.1:0-8003 GCA_035603375.1 Solirubrobacteraceae bacterium | reverse complement strand
AAAAGCACTGTACACAACACGCAACCACATGTCAAGCCCCACACGACAAGGAGCACCGCGAATCGCCGCCGAGCGCCAGGATCACGATCTCGGCCTAGCGCCATCACCGACAAGTGAGCGGCCTGCCCGCTCCCCTCCACTTCCAATTTATACCACTCACGAGGCCTTCATGAAGCCTCGGGGTATGCCGCATAATCGCCCATCGCAGGCCAGAACCTACGGAATGGAGAAGCGAAATGCGTACGGGAGAACATGCTGTGGTGATCGCCGGAGGCGGTCCGGCGGGGATGATGCTGGCAGCCGAGTTGGCCTTGGCGAAGGTTGATGTCGCGGTCGTCGAGCGGCGTGCGGATCACGTGCTCGTCGGCTCACGGGCCGGCGGTTTTCACTCGCGCACGATCGAGGTGCTCGATCAACGCGGGGTCGCCGATCGCTTCCTCGCGGAGGGCCAGGTGGCACAGGCCGAGATGTTTGCCACGACCGTGCTTGACATGAGCGACTTCCCGACGCGTCATCCGTATTCGCTCGGGATCTGGCAAAACCAGATCGAGCGGATCATGGCCACCTGGGTCGCCGAGCTGGCGGTGCGCATCTATTACGAGTGTGAGGTGAGGGGCTTCGCGCAGGACGACAGCGGGGTCGATGTCTGGCTGTCCGACGGCGAGTCGCTGCGGTCGCGGTATCTCGTCGGGTGCGACGGAGGACGCAGCCTGATCCGTAAAGCAGCCGGTATCGAGTTCCCTGGGTGGGATCCGACGAGGAGCAGCCTGATCGCCGAGGTCGAGATGGCCGAGGAGCCTGAGCTGGGCGTCCGCCGCGATGAGACGGGCACCCACGGCATCGGCAGGTTGGAGTACGAGGTCCGCGACGGCAAGGTGGTCTACGCAGATGGGGGGCCGGTGCGGGTCGTCGTGGGCGAGCAGCAGCTCGGGCCCAGCAGCGAGCCTACCCTGAGCGATCTCAGCGAAGCGCTCATAGCGGTGTATGGCACCGACTTCGGGGTCCGCAGTCCCACGTGGATCTCCAGGTTCACCGACATGACGCGGCAGGCAGCCGCCTACCGGGCGGGGCGCGTACTACTCGCCGGCGACTCGGCGCACGTGCACTACCCGGCCGGCGGACAGGGGCTCAGCCTCGGTGTGCAGGACGCGGTGAACCTGGGCTGGAAGCTCGCCCAGGTAGTCAACGGGACCTCCCTGGAGATCCTCCTGGATACCTATCAAGAGGAGCGCCACCCGATTACTGCCCGAGTGCTCCAGTACACGATGGCTCAGACCACGCTCCAGCGCCAGGACGAGCGCATGAAGGCCCTGGTCGATGTGGTCTCGGAGCTGGCGAGCATGGACGAGCCTCGCACGTGGCTCGCCGGGATCGTCTCCGGGCTGGACATTCATTACGACCTCGGCGAGGGACATCCGCTGCTCGGACGCCGCATGCCCGATCTGGACCTCGTAACCGCCGACGGCCCGCTCCGAGTCTTCGAGCTACTGCACGACGCCCGGCCGGTGCTACTCAACCTCGGTGAGCCCGACAGCTTTGACATCACACCGTGGTCAGATCGGGTTCAGTTGATCGACGCTGAATATGACGGCCTGTGGGAGCTTCCAGTGCTCGGCGCGGTCACCGCTCCCACCGCCGTGTTGATCCGTCCGGACGGATACGTCGCTTGGGTGGGAGAGGGCACCCACCTGGACCTCCCCGACGCACTAACCACCTGGTTCGGACCGCCCACTGCGGTATAGGCGTGGCGTCTCCGCTGCTCGATGGCTGTCGATCCCCAGCACCCCCGCAACGGCACGTGCGGCCAGAAGCTCGTCGTGAGGCGTATGCCCGGTGAGTGCGATTACGGCTCCCTCGAGCGCGCCGAACAACGCCACCGCCACCGCGCGGGGAGGCGGTCCCGGTGGGATCGTGCCGGCTTTGCGTCCAGTGTTGATGAGCCTGACGCAGCGCTTGACCCCGGCTTCCCAAATCCGCTCGGTCTCTCGTCCCACAGGATGATCCTGACCGGCGAACTCCAAGCGCAGCGCCATCACGACGCGCGCGATGTCACGTCGGCAGAAGACCGCGTGTCCGCGTGCCAGCGCCAGCAACTCGGCGACTGGGTTGGGCTGCCGCGCGGCAGGCTCGCCGACCTCGCGCATCCAGTTCTCGTTGACCCACTCGATTACGGCCAACGCCAGGTCGTCCTTGTCCTTGAACTGGTGGTACAGAGCACCACGCGTGTAACCAGCCTCGCGTGCCACCTCCTCGAGCACGAGGTTGCTGTAGCCGTAGCGCGAGAGTCCGCGCGCGGCGGATTCGAGCAACGCGCCGCGTGAGCGAGCGCGGCGCTCAGCCTGAGTCGGACGCTCGTGCGCTGACAGTGTCGAGACTTTCCCGGAGCTCATCGACCTTGCACCGTTCGCCCGCCATCAGCACATACATACACGTATGTATGCTAGCATCCTCGGCGGGTGAGCATGGAACAAGCGAGACTCCCTAATAGCGCGCACGCGTCCCGTCCTTGGCGCATCCACGAGATCACCGCCGACTTTCGGCTCGAGGACGTATGGGCGCTGCCAGTGCGTGGTGAGAAGAGCGAGTTCCCCGAGCTTGTGCAGGGCTTCGCCGCTGGCGATCCCTCGCAGGGCCCCTGGCTTGCTCGTGCGCTGTGGACGATCCGTTGGAAGGTCGGCGAGCTGCTCGGTTGGGATGGGGCGGAGACCGGGCTTGGAGAGAGGGTGCCGACGCTGCGCGGACGCCTACCGAAAGACCTGCTGGACGCACCAGGCCCCAGCTTCGACGCGCTCCCATTCACCTCCCTGTACCTGATCGAGAACGAGTTCGCCGCGGAGATCGCCAACCGCACCATGCATGGGGTCATGCACCTCAGCTGGGTTGCTGACGAAACGGGCGCCTACCGTGGCCAGATGGCCGTCTTGGTCAAGCCAAATGGGCTTCTCGGGACCGTGTATATGGCCGCGATCAGACCCTTCCGGTACCTGATCGTCTACCCAGCGGCGATGCGACAGATCGAGCGCGAGGTAAGGCGATCAGGCAGGGGCGGCATTCCGCATGCTCGCGAGTCGGCTTGAGTCCTCGTAGTGGAGCCGGCCGAGTAGCAGGCCTAGAGCGGGCGGGCGGTCTCCTGCTGCTGTCCGGCGGTGCGTAGCAGTTCAAGGAAAGCATTGATGATCCGGGGGTCGAACTGGCTGCCGCTGCAGCGCTCGAGCTCGGCGAGTGCCTCATGCTCGCTCATCGCGCCGCGATAGCTGCGATCGCTTCTCATCGCATGGTAGGCGTCGCAGACCGCGATTACCCTCGCGGCCAGAGGAATGCGCTCGCCCGCGAGACGGTCGGGGTAGCCCATGCCGTCATAGCGCTCGTGGGTTGACCGAATGATTGCGGCGACACCTCGACCGGAGGGAGCCGAGGCGATGATGCGCTCGCCGATCAGTGTGTGCCGTTCTATGAAGGCCCGCTCCTGCGCATCCAGTGACGTCTTCTTCTCGAGGATCGCATCAGGGATCGCCGCCTTACCGATGTCATGCAGCTCCGCTGCAGCGACGAGATCGCGCAGTTGCTCATCGGACAATCCAAGTTGGCGTCCAAGCCTCAACGCAAGCTCGGCGACCTGCTTGACATGACTGCCAAGCTCGGGATCGCGTTCGCAGAGCAGTCCGAGCAACACGTCACGCCACTCGGGATTGGAAGGCTGGTAGAGAAGCATCTTCTGCGCATATAGACGCTGATCGGCGACGCGCAGCGCCTCATTGGCCTCCCTGACCTCCGCACCAAGCAGAGCTTCGCCGAAGCTCGCGCCGATCGTGAAGCGCTCGCCACGCTCGAGCAGCGCTGAAGCCAGCTCGACAGCAAGGCTGCTCGGATCACGATCCACGTTCAACAACGCACAAAACTCGTCCCCTCCCAGTCGATACGCGCTGCCATAGGGCTGAGCTGCCTGCTGCAGACTGCGCCCAAGCCTTGCCAGCAGCACATCGCCGGCCGGATGCCCAAACGTGTCGTTGTAGCGCTTGAAGCCGTTGAGATCGAACAACAGCAGAAGCTTCGGCTGCGCCAGGGTTGCCTGCTGAGCCGCTGTTTGGAGGTCCCGCAGCAACGCCCGCCTGTTACCCAGACCAGTGAGCGCGTCGCGATTGGCAAGCGCGTTGCTGACGGCGATTAGACGCACGTTCTCATTAGAGGTGAGCATCAGCCGCACAAGCACGGTTAGCAGCGTCGCGATCGCGAGCCAGGTCGACAGACGCCCCTCGCTATCGATACTGCCATAGGCAAGCACACCAATCGCGGTCAGCCCAAACAGCGCCGGCGCAGCGACAATCACCCTCGGCGACGACTCGCCGGGAGGCTCTGCGCGTTCCGGCTGCCAGGCGGCGTATGCGAGCACGAGCGCGGAGGCAAGCCACAGCGCGTCCAGCGGCGTATCGACGTTATAGGTGCCGTGTGCTTCCTGGTAGAGGTAGACGCCGTCGGCGATCGCCATGATCAGAAACCCAAAGGCAATCGTCGAGAATGGGCGCCCGACCCGCCACCCGCTGAGCGCAAGCATCGCCACCAGGACGCCGACGAGCAGCATGTCGGCAAGCGGATAGCCGACGTCGAGCAACGTCTTCACGCCGCTGTGATGGGTGGCCGCGGACACAGGCCCAAGCAGCGTCGCGGCTCCCAGCGAGCCTATGGCGAGCATGCCGATCAGACCGTCGAGCCACATGGAGGCGCGAAACTGGCTCAACCGCCTGCGCCCAAGCAGCACGATCGCGGCATATGCGGCCAGATACAGGCATACGTAGAGCAGCTGCTGGGCCGCCGGCGCAAAGGATTCGCCGACTGACGAGAGGATTTCGCCACCTGTGTCGCAGGCAAGGCCAAGCCCGAGGATCAGCCATGGCAGACGCGAGCTGCGGACGATCGCTCCACGCGCAAGGCAGATAGCCGCACAGCCCGCCATTGTCGCGTCGTAGAGCCAAGTTTCGAAGACGGGGTTGGCTGAGCCGCCACCAAGGCCAACCCCAGTGTGGGCCAGATCGAGCAACACCATTGCGAGCAGAGCAGAGAGCGCAAGTCTGACGCCAAGGGGAACGTTTCGAGGCAAGTACGCAGACGAGGAAGTGCGCATCAAGCTTTTATCGGCCGTTTGCGCGAATCGATGAAGCTCACCGACCCAGGCCAACGATAATTGAAGCCCGTCTGCTTCCTAGCTTCGACGCCCAAGTAGGCGCAAGATCCTCTATCGAGGTTTGCGCGCCGCCAAGAATATGGAGCCAACCAAGGTCAAGGCGAACAGCTTTGCGCGGCCAGTGGCAGTCGTATATTGCTCATAGCTGGCTAACGAAGATCAAGGATCACGATGGGGATCTTCCGTCCCTTTGCGTTGCGCTCATAGAAGTCGTATCCGGGGTAGATCGGTACAAGAGCGGAGATGTCCGCTTTGTCCCGGTCTTCGCGCCCGTGTGGTCGACGAGGGCTATTCGGGGTTGCGACCATCCGGGGAGATGGCCACCCATCTTCCACGAGTTCTCCGATATATAGCCACGTGTATCTTTGTTGAACGGCGCCCGGCATACAAGCCGCGCTTGTTAATGAATTCCGAGCTCGCGAGTGTGAATCTTCCGACGAGCGACATGGGTCTCCCTTGCTAGTTTTGTTTTATGACTTGGAGGCCGTTGCGCTGATGGCGAGCAGCCCGAGCATCTCACCGAACAGCGCCTCATCTACGTCTTCCGGATCGATCATCTTTTCGACAGACAGTCCGGTGAGGAGCGCGAAGATTCCCATGACGAGGCGTTCGACTGGAACCGTCAACTCAATCCCCTTGCTTCTAGCCTCGCTTTCGAGCAAGCAAACGATAATCTGCTTGCGGGCTCGAAAACAAGCACGAAAGCGTGATCCGATCTTCTCACTCGCGACGCAACCGAGCTTCTGCGCGAGTCAGAGCGAGGCCAGCACGGAGATTCCAAGCTGCCGAGGGGCGCTGGGGCTGGGGAAAGCACAGACTTACGGCGTAGCGTATGCCCGAGATTGGAGGACTCACGGCGCTGCGAGACGACGATTGTCCGAATGGAGCCAACCGAAGTCAACGCGAACCGCTGCGCGCGTGTCTCTGGAGGGCGAATGGCACTTGACGACGCGGCGGAGTAGCGCCTGGCGAGCCACGAAATGAGCCGGAACGAACGAACCCCGGCGGTTTGGCCTGCCCCAAGGGACTGCATAGGGGAGCTGTTCCGGTGTCTTCGTATTCAATGGTAGTGCGGGCGACCCCCGATGATCAGCCCTCACCCGCGGCTCTTGTCGTCGGACCTCGAAACATCTGTTCAGCGCCGAACGTTGAGCACGTATCAACCAATGTGGCGGGGACTTCGAGGCTGCGGTCGAGATCTACCGCTGGAACTCTGTGATTACCACCGCGTTCTGAGAGCCAGTCGGCCACCTGGAGGTGGCACTGCGCAACACGCTCGACGAACGACTCGCCGTCCGGCATCGCCGGCTCGAACGGTCGTGCTCCTGGCTGGACGATTCCGCGCAAGAGCTGAGCAGCCAGGCGCGTCTGGACATCGCCAGCGCCCCCGTAAGACAGAAGGGTAAGCGCGCGAACGACGGACAGACGATCAGCGAGCTGAGCTTTGGGTTCTGGTCTCATCATCAAGAAGCTCACTGGACTGTGGGCGGATCTCGCCACAGGTTCCCCGCACCCGACCGCCAGCTTGGAACCCGTGGAGAGTCCGCTCGCGCGTCTGCATGTCTTCGCAATCGCCTCGCGCACCACCAGCGCGTCTGGACCGAGGCGCCAGATGTCCCGCCTAGACGTCGTTGCGGGCTGAGCCAGATCTGTGTTGTGAGAATAAACGATCCTGTTCTCGCAGACAATTGTACGCTAGACAAAGACATCCATATGAATCTCATCCATGGATGGATACCGACATGTGGTCGCTGGAGTCAATAATGTCCGTAAATTGCGAACAAAACGTATCCTGCTTATCAGCATCTTTCTGTCTTATGGGTTATTGTAGGCGATGTTGGGTTGGCGGAAAGACCACCTGAGTGTTTTCTGGGAGCGGCTGGGGAGGCAACACCATGTTGGGAGAGCGCAAGTATTACTTTGATTCGAAGCGTAGCGTCGCTGGCCGCTTGTTTATGCGCGCCATGTTTGTAGTTTGTATCTGCATGGTGGTGGCGACAGCGGGGGTCGGGGTTAGTTTGTCGGCTGGGACTCGTGGTGGTCGTTCGTCTCATGTGTTGCGTACGGGTTCTCGCTCACGCAGGATGCGGTCGTCTTCTTCTCGTGCGGCGTTAGCCCGTTTGATGCGTCAGGAGAAGGCGTGGGCAGCACGTCGTCGTCGCTGGCTTGATAGTCCCAGGGAGCAGTCGCTGCGTGCTGTTTCGCAAATGGAGTTCGATGGCTTGTCCGCTGGGTCTGCTCAGCGTCTGTTGATGGATGATTACGGTTCTGCGTTGCGGGGTGTTAGTTCAAATCCTGCGGTTTCGATAGCCCGAGACGGCTCTCTGGTTCGATATTTGAGCAATTATCGTGCCGTGGTACGGACGGCTAAGGGCCTTGAGCTGGAGACTTCGACCGTCCCTTTGCGCGTCGGTCATGGCAATGGGACTAGAGGGCCTGTTAGCCTTCGGATGCGGCGTACTGGCGACTCGTTTACGGCTGTGAATCCGTTGCGGCCTGTCTCGGTGTCGCGTCGGTTGAATGGTGGTGCGACGGTTGGTGGGGACGGTCTAGGTCTTATTCCGTTGGGCACGGATGTATCTGGGAGTCTGCTTGGTGGGGAACGAGTGTTTTTCGCTGATGTCGCACACGATACGGACGCTGTTATTGAGCCTACGATCGATGGTGCGGACTTCTCGACGGTGCTCCGCTCAAGGTTGAGCCCGGAAACGATCGCATACCGTGTTGTGCTTCCGGCGGGTGCCACGCTACAGGCAAGTAATGGTGGTGCTGCGATTTTTCGCGGTGGCCAGGTCATTGCGCATGTTCCTGCGCCTACCGCACG
>DATNKN010000013.1:0-2417 GCA_035603375.1 Solirubrobacteraceae bacterium | reverse complement strand
CTCCATCAAGCGCGGCCAGCAGGTGGCGTGGTGTCGAGCCGACGGCACGATCGAGCGCGTGCAGGTCTCCGAGCTGTATGTCACAGACGCACTCGATCGAGTTGACGCGCCAGAAGCGGGGCCGGGCGAGATCATTGCCGTGGCGGGCATCGCGGAGATCACGATCGGCGAGACGCTCGCCGACCTGGAGGACCCGCGTCCGCTGCCCGTCATCACCGTGGACGAGCCCTCGCTGTCGATCACGGTCGGGATCAATACCTCGCCGATGGCCGGTAAGGAGGGCTCCAAGCTGACCGCCCGGCAGGTGCGCGAGCGCCTGGACCGCGAGCTGGTAGGCAACGTGTCGTTGCGCGTGCTCGACACCGACCGTCCGGAAGCCTGGGAAGTGCAGGGACGCGGCGAGCTGCAGCTGGCCGTGCTGGTGGAGATGATGCGCCGCGAAGGCTTCGAGCTGACCGTCGGCCAGCCGAAGGTCGTGATTCGCGAGATCGACGGGCATCGCCATGAGCCGTTCGAGCGACTCTCGATCGACGTACCAGAGGACTACGTGGGCGTCGTCACGCAGATGCTCGCCCTGCGCAAGGGGCGTATGGAGCACATGACCAACCACGGGACGGGCTGGGTGCGCATGGAGTACATCGTGCCCGCCCGCGGCCTGATCGGGTTTCGCACCGAGTTTCTCACCGAGACGCGCGGCACAGGTCTGATGCACCATGTGTTCGAGAGCTGGGAGCGCTGGGCGGGAGATCTGCGCACGCGCACCACCGGCGTGCTCGTGGCCGACCGTGGCGGCAACACCGCCAGCTACTCGCTGATGAGCCTCTCAGAGCGCGGCACCATGTTCGTCGGTCCAGGCGAGGAGGTGTATGAGGGCATGATCGTCGGCGAGAACTCACGCGCGGACGACCTCGACGTGAACCCCGTCAAGGAGAAGCACCTCACGAACATCCGCTCCTCCACCTCGGATGTGTATGTGCGCCTGCAGCCGCACCGCAAGCTCACGCTCGACCAGGCACTCGAGTTCGTGCGCGATGACGAGTGCGTCGAGGTGACGCCCGAGACGGTGCGCTTGCGCAAGGTCGCGCTGGGCAAGACCGAGCGGTTGAAGGCGGCTCGGTTGCGGCGGTGATGAGCGCGATCGAGGCACGTGCGCTGCGCAAGAGCTACGGCTCGATCGAAGCCGTGCGCGGGGTGGACATCTCGATAGAGCAAGGCGAGACGGTCGCTCTGCTGGGTCCGAATGGTGCGGGGAAGTCGACGACAATCGACATGCTGCTCGGTCTGGCCGAGCCTGACGGCGGCACGGTGTCGGTACTGGGCGGCTCTCCGAGCGCGGCGATAGACGCAGGCTGGATTGGCGCGATGTTGCAAACCGGAGCGCTGATCCGCGATCTCTCGGTCGGAGAGCTGGTCGCGATGGTGGCCTCGCTGTATCCCGATCCGCTCGACGTGCACGAGACGCTCGAGTTGACGGGCCTGGCGGAGGTCGCCGCTCAGCGCACGCAGAAGCTCTCGGGTGGGCAGACGCAGCGTGTGCGCTTCGCTGTGGCGCTGGTCAGCAACCCAAAGCTGCTCGTGCTGGACGAGCCGACCGTGGCGATGGACGTCGAGGGTCGCCACTCGTTCTGGGCGACGATGCGCGAGCAGGCCGCCCGCGGGCGCACGATCCTGTTCGCCACCCACTACCTGGAGGAGGCCGACGCCTATGCTGATCGCGCCGTGCTAATGGCTCACGGATTGGTGGTCGCAGATGGGCCGACCACCGAGATCAAGGCAATGGTCGGCTCGCGCACGATCCGCGCGACGCTCCCCGGAGCCGACCTCGACGCGCTCGGGCGGCTACCGGGGGTGAGCGGGGTGGAGCGCCGCGGCGAGGCAGTCGTGCTGGCGTGCGCGGACTCCGATCGGGCGATCCGCGAGCTGCTCGCGGCCTATCCGGATGCGCGCGACATCGAGATCGCAGCGGCGGGTCTGGAGGAGGCTTTCTTGCAGCTGACAGGCGACACCGGTGCCCAAGTGGAGGGGATGCTCCTGTGAGCAGCGCCCTCTCTTACACCCGCTACGAGCTGCTGCGCACGGTTCGCAACCGCCGCTTCTTCGTGCTGTCGCTCGGCTTCCCCCTGGTTTTGTTCTTCTTGATCGCCGGGCCGCAGCGCAACGTGCACGACCTGGACCACAGCGGCATCTCGGCGCCGATGTACTTCATGGTCGGGATGGTTGCGTTCGGCACGATGAGCTCAATGCTCTCCTGCGGCGCACGGATCGCAACCGAGCGCGCGGTCGGTTGGAATCGTCAGCTGCGCATCAGCCCGCTCTCGACGCGCTCCTACTTCCGCGCGAAGGTGCTGACCGCCTATCTGATGGCGCTGTTGACGATGGTGGTGCTCTATGCGTCGGGCGCGTCGCTGGGGGTGAGT
>DATNKN010000006.1:0-3258 GCA_035603375.1 Solirubrobacteraceae bacterium | reverse complement strand
TCGCGCGGGTGCGCAACATCGCCGACTTCCTGGGCGAGGCACGCGAGGCCGGGTGTTGGTCGTATGGCGCAAGCGCGCCTGTGCGCGAGCCGGAGGATGCCGACCGGCACGGTGCTCGCCCGGGCGGTGGAGTGGCCGTGGGCGTCCAACGCTCGGGGGGTGCCGCGACGGTGTCCTACACGGCCCCCGACTACAGCGGCGGCGTCGTGCTGGTGCTCGGCAGCGAGGGCAGCGGGCTGCGCCCGCGTGTGGCCGGCGCGTGCGACCAGCTCGTCTCGCTGCCGCTGCGGGGACGCATCGAGTCGCTCGGCGTGGCCGCGGCTGCTGCTGCCCTGCTGTATGGAATCTTGCAGTCTCGCGAGGCGGGCCTTGACAAGGCTCCATAACTGTGCGAAGCTGCCGCCCATAACGCTCAACCTAAGGTTGACTTCATAGCTTTGGCGCCAGGGGAGGAGTGCGCCACTGAGCATGTTTTGGCTGCATAAGCCAAGAAAGGATCTGCTCGTGGCACGTACCTTCCATAACACTCAATCTGAAGTTAAGGTTGATGACGGCTTTTTGATCGCCCTCGCGAAGCAGGGTGATCGCATGGCCTACGACCGTCTCGTCCGCCGCTACCACGGCTTCGTGCGTTTGAAGGCCTCTTCGTATTTCCTCGCTGGAGGAGATTCCGAAGACCTGATCCAGGAGGGCCTCGTCGGCCTCTACAAGGCGATCCGCGACTACCGCACCGACCGGGAGTCCTCGTTTCGCAACTTCGCCGAGCTGTGCATTACGCGCCAGATCATCACGGCGGTCAAGACGGCCACGCGCAACAAGCACTCGCCGCTCAACCAGTACGTGTCGTTCTCCTCCACCCCCGCGGCCGCCGGGGAGGACGTGCCGACGCTCGACCAAACGATCGCCGGTCCCAGCGTCAACGACCCGGTCAACCGTGTGATTTCCTCCGAGGAGCTGCGCTCGCTGGTGGGTTGCCTCTCGACCGCACTCTCGGAGCTGGAGAGCCGCGTCCTCTCGCTCTATCTGGACGGTTGCTCCTACGAGCAGGTCGGCGAGCGGCTCGGCTGCGACACCAAGACGGTCGACAATGCCCTGCAGCGCGTCAAGCGCAAGGTCGGCGCGCATCTGCGCACGCGCCTGGTGGCGTCCTGAGGTAGACCACTACCGTCGGGCCAGCCGACGGTAGTGGTGGCCGAGGTCAACGACCGGTCTGCGTGTTCAGCTGGGCCGGTAGGGGCCGGGCTTGCGCCGCGGCTTGCCGCCGGGGAACGCCAGGCGCAGGATCGTGCGCTGGACTTTGCCCAGTTGCTTGCTGAACGGGCCGGTGTTGTAGGGCAGCCCGTAGCGGTGGCACACGTCTCGCACCCGCGGTGCGATCTCCGCATAGCGGCTGGATGGCATGTCCGGGTACAGGTGGTGCTCGACCTGGAAGCTCAGATTGCCGGCGACGAAGTGAAACAGTGGGCCGCCGTCGATATTGGCCGAGCCGAGCAGCTGGCGCACATACCAGCTCCCGCGTGTCTCGTTGGCGACCTCGGCCTGGCTGAACGTGTAGGTCTGATCGGGAAAGTGCCCGCAAAAGATGATCGAGTAAGCCCACACGTTGCGCACGATGTTCGCGGTGAAGTTGGCGGCCACGGTCGACTTGAACGCGCGCGCCCCGGCTTGCAGCGCGCCTTCGCCTGTGCCTCCGCCAGCTGCGCCTCCGCGAGCTGTGCGTCCGTCGGTCGCGCTTCCGCGAGCTGTGCGTCGGTCGGTCGCGCCTGCGCGAGCCCTCGCGCCAACCGCGCCGGCGAGCGCCGCCGACAGCAGCGGGAACGCGACGTAATCCTTGACGATCTGCCTGCGCGCCTTCACGCCGATCGCCTTCAGCTCCTCGACCAGCTGCTCCTTGGACTTCTCGCCGGATTTGATCGCGTCGAAGTTGAGGTCGTGCGTGGCTACGCCCCACTCGAAGAACCCCATCAGCAGCAGGTTGTAGAAGGGCTGCAGCAGATACACGGGATGCCATTTCTGCTGAGGGTCGATACGCATGATCTCGTACCCCAGGTCGCGATCCTTGCCGCGGATGTTCGTGAACGTGTGGTGCTCGTAGTTGTGGGAGTGCCGCCACGCGTCGGCCGGTGAGGCCGTATCCCAGTCCCAGTTCTTGGAGTTGATGTCGGGGTCGTTCATCCAGTCCCACTGCCCGTGCATCACGTTGTGGCCGATCTCCATGTTCTCGAGGATCTTCGCCAACGACAGCGCGGCGGTCCCGCCGATCGACAGCGGCTTCTTGCGCGAGCCCACGAGCATCGCGCGCGCCGCCAGCACGAGATAGCGATGAAACTTGATCGTGTTCCGTATGTATTTGGAGTCGCTCTCGCCGAGGTCGGCAAACACCTCGTCGTGGATCGCGTCGAACTCGCGGCCAAGCTCTTCGATCTGCTCAGGGGTGAGGCGGGCGAGCGGGCTCTCGGTCCCGTCGGCGTCGGCGGCAGGATGGCTATCGCCCCCGCCGGGCTCGCCGGTGGGCCGGCCATCGCGCTGATCGGCATCACCAGAGGGCGCCCGGGGTGGTGGTGTAATCCCATTTGGGATTGCCACCGTGGTGTTGGGTGGAATCGAAGGCTTCTCGGCGTGGATCGTTGACATTTGGGCTCCTTCTAGTCTTGTGCTTCGGGTCAGAGGTCTATTTCGATTGCGCCCTCGGGCGCGTTCACGCAGGTGCGCAGCATCTCCCCGGGCTGGCCATACACGCGGCCGGTGCGCAGGTCGCGCACCTGGCCTGCTCTCAGCTTCCCCACGCACGTGTGACAGATGCCCATGCGACATCCATACGGCAGGCTCGCTCCCGCGTTCTCTCCCGCGAGCAGTATCGGCTGCTCGCCGTCGCTGCTCGCCTCCACCTGACTGTGGCGGAAGCGGATCGTGCCGCCCGTCCCTCGCTCCCCGTCTCCGATTTGCGTGCCCGGCTGAAAGCGCTCAGTGTGAAGGCGCTCGGGGTCGCCATCGGCACTCCAGCGCTGCTCCATCGACTCCAGTAGCCCGCTCGGCCCGCACACGAACGCCTCGCGCTCGTGCCAGTCACCGCAGAGTCCATCGAGTTGATCGGGCGTCACGCGGCCCTGCTTGCCGGTCAGCCGTAGGTGCAGCCCGTAGCCGGGATGGGCGGCGTGTAGCTCGCCCAGCTCGCGTCCAAAGATGACTTCATCGGCCGAGCGGGCGCAGTGCACGTGAACCACATCCTCGAGTCGCCCGCGCGCGGCGAGGCTGCGC
>DATNKN010000462.1:0-10283 GCA_035603375.1 Solirubrobacteraceae bacterium | reverse complement strand
GCACATCCTCGCGGACGGGCTCGAAGCCGAGCCGCTGCGCGACCCGTATCGAGCGCGTGTTCTCCGGGTGAATCATCGCGGTGATGTAAGGAATAGGCAGTGTCTCAAAGCCCCACTTCAGACATGCTCGGCCGGCCTCTGTCGCATATCCGTGCCCCCACGCGTCACGTCCCAGCAACCATCCCGCCTCGGTCTCCTGAAACTGTGGCCAGTACTTCAGCCCGACACGCCCGAGCAGCCGGCCGCTTGACCGGTCGAGAATCGTCAGCAGTCCGTGACCGCGCTCTCCCCATTCTTGCTCATTGGCCTGAAGCCGCTTCTCTGTCTGCACGCGATCAAGCGCCCGCACGAAGCGAATGACCTCGGGATCGCGATGCAGCTCGACGAACTCGTCAAGGTCGGCCATCGCAAGCTGACGCAACACCAGCCGTTCGGTTTCAACCAGCACCTGTGGAGCGTACGGCTTGCAGCTGCTCCTTCCCGCAATGGGTTATGGTCGCCGCTTGACCACCCGGGGTTTCATTGTGCGAGCGGGCAGCCCACGGGAGGCACCGGCCATTCTCGAGCTATGGCAACAGGCTCGCAGCAAGCACGCTACGACTCCCGACCGGCTCGGGGACGCGCAACGACTGCTTGCCGAGACACCTGGGAGCCTGCTCGTCGCCGACTGCGACGGCGCGATCCTTGGTGCATTGATCGCCGCCTGGGACGGCTGGCGGGGCAACATGTATCGACTGGCCGTTCGCTTCGAGCACCGCCGTCGGGGCATCGGCTTGGCGCTCGTGCGGGCCGGCGAGGACCATTTGCGCCAGCAAGGGGCTCGCCGGATCACCGCCCTCGTCGGATACGACGACGAGGTGGCCGCGGCGTTCTGGGAGTCCGCCGGCTACCCGCAGGACCGTGAGATCGGTCGGCGCGTTCGCAATCTGTAGTCACGCCTGCTCACGCCGGCAAGCTCAGGCGGCACTCAAAGCGCGGTAACAAGCGCCAAGGCAAAGCCGTCGTGACCCTTGGCGCCGACCGTCTGGATCGCCGTCGCGCTCACGCGCGGCTCAGCCGCGAGCATCTCGTAGAAGCGCCGCACGCCGGCCGCCACCCCGCCGTCACCGAAGCCCGGGGTCTCCGCATCAGGGTCGAGGATCGCACCGGCGCGCACGACATTGTCGCCGATGATCAGCGTGCCTATGCGCGAGAACTTCAGAGACCACTCCAGGTAGCCCGGGTAGTTCTGCTTATCGGCGTCGATGAAGATCAAGTCGAACGGACCCACGCCCTCCTCGTACAGCTCGGGCAGGGTCTCCAGGGCTGGACCCACGCGAATCTGCACCAGGTCCGAGAGTCCGGCGCGCGAGACGTTCGCGTGGGCGATCTCGGCATAGCCTGGGTCACGCTCGAGCGTGATCAAACGTCCGCCTGCCGGCAGCGAGCGGGCGAGCCAGATCGTGCTGTAGCCGCCGAGGGTACCCAGCTCGAGGATGCTATGTGCGCCGTGTATGCGCGCGAGCAATTCCAGCATCTTGCCCTGATTGGGAGTGATCGCGATCGGCGGCAGGCCGGCGGCGTCGCCCGCGGCAAGAGCCGCATCGAGCGCCGCATCCGGCGGGAGCAGCTGATCGGAGATATAGCCGTCGATGGCGGTCCAGAGATCGTGGCTCATGGTCCCGGAAAGATAAGGGAGTCCGCCACCGCTCGCACTGAGGCCTGGCGCGGTCTCCGGCCACGTGCGCTCAACCCGGGCAATCGATCCAGCGGTACATCAGCCCATCGTGAAGCTCATGATAGGAGGGAGGTGCCGGCGGTGGATCACCGGAGAGCCGCGCGATCACCTCGTCAGTACCGTGCAGCTGCTCTTCGGCCGCGGTGCTCCAGTGAACGTCGGGATGCAGCAGTCTCCGCAGGCGCGTCCAGTTGCGACGCTCGATTGCATCGAGCACATCGCATACCGCGGGAACCTGCTCCGCCATGCGCGCAAGGTTAGATCACAACCCGCCGAAACCTGGGCCACCGCGCGCGGCCCACGATGCCGCGAGATGCCCGCTCCCGGTGCAGTCGCAGCTCAGAGTTCGACCGCCGCACTGCCCATAAAGCGCCCCGCGCGCAGGTCCTCAAGCGCTTGCCCCACGTCCTCCAGGGCGTAGGGACGAACGTCGGTGTGGACTGGCACCCTCGGCGCGAGCGCGAGGAACTCCCTGGCGTCGCGGCGCGTGAGATTGGCGACCGAGCGTACAGCGCGCTCGCCCCACAGGATGTCGTAGGGGAAGCTCGGAATATCGGACATGTGAATACCGGCGCACACGACCACGCCGCCCTTTGCCAGCACGCGCAGAGCTTGCGGCACGAGCTCGCCGGCGGAGGCGAACACGATCGCCGCGTCCAGCTCCTCGGGTGGCGTCGCGAGCGAGTCGCCGGCCCACTCCGCGCCAAGCCCACGCGCAAACGCTTGCGTAGCCTCATCCCCGGGGTGCGTAAAGGCGAACACGCGCCGGCCCTGAAAGCGTGCGACCTGAGCGACGATGTGCGCCGAGGACCCAAACCCGTAAAGGCCGAGTCGCTCGGCATCGCCTGTCATCCCCAATGCCCGGTAGCCAATCAACCCGGCACACAGCAGCGGCGCAGCCTGGAGGTCAGGGAAACCGTCGGGCAGGGCAAAGCAGAAGCGCTCGCTCGCGACGGTGAACTCGGCAAAGCCACCGTCGATGTCGCGTCCAGTGAAGCGCGCCAGGTCGCACAGGTTCTCCCGACCGCTGAGGCAGTAGCGGCAGCGACCGCATGTCCACCCCAGCCAGGGGATGCCAACGCGGGTGCCTGGCTGAAGGGTCTCGCCCTCAACGTCGTAATCCCCTTTCTTGCCGCCCCCCTCATGCGCGGCGCGGCGCGACTCGCTCCCTGCGTCCGGCTCGCCGCACGCCACCACGGTGCCCACGATCTGATGGCCCGGCACAATCGGTGGATGGGGTATTTCGACCTCCCCGTCGAGCAGGTGCAGGTCGGTGCGACACACACCGCACGCGTGCACCCGCACAAGGATCTCACCGGGACCCGGGGACGGGCGCTGGAGCCCTGAAAGACACAGTAGGCCGGGACGCTCGATCTGTATCGCGCGCATCCCCCTGATCATGCCAGTCGCTCCTATAGTGACCTTCAGTAGAGACTACGGAGTTCGTGCAGCAGCTTGCAACGATGATCGAAAGGTTGACTCGGGTGAGACTAACACCATGAACAATCGACAGACCCTTGTTCTCCTAGGCGCACTGACCATCGTCGCGCTACTGCTCGCGGGCTGTGGTAAATCCTCGAGCGACACGTCCACCAGCTCCTCGACCAGCGGGAGCACACAGGCGACATCGACCGCTTCTACCGCACCGTCCACAACGGCGTCCACACCCACCTCCTCGACCTCGAGTTCGTCAACCGTCACAGTCGCGCCGGCAACGGCCACCGCACTGCTCGTAGCAGGCACGACCGGCGGTGTCACAGCGACGCTCCACGCGGGCACTCACACTCCCACAGTCGGTCACGCTTGGCCGCTCCACCTCACCGTTACTCGCGGGAGCGCCCCCACTCGAGCATCCGTGGCATATGAGTACCTATTTGGCGGTCAGGTCGTGGCGCATCGCTCTCACTACACATTCACCGGTCATTTCTCAGACGTGTTTCAGTGGCCGTCCTCGGCGGTAGGCTACCCGCTGACGTTCCGCGCCGTGATCGTCTCCGACAGCGCCACGGTCAACCTCGACTACCCCGTGCAGGTCAAGCAATGAGACGCTGTTGTGGCCGTATCGGGCGGGCAATTGGATGAGTCAAGCGGCGGGCGCGGCGGTACTCGTCGAAGGCGCTGGCAAGAGCTTCGGGAGCGTGACCGCGCTGCGCGACGTGTCGCTGAAGGTGAAGCCGGGCGAGGCAGTCGCGATAGCCGGTCGCTCAGGCTCGGGCAAGAGCACGCTGCTGAGCCTGATCGGCGGTCTTGAGCAACCGGACTCCGGGCAGGTGCTGATCGACGGGCGGGCGATCTGGAGGGAGACACATCCGGCGCGCGCGCGCCGGGAGGTCGTCGGCTTCATCTTCCAGCGCCACCTGCTGCTGAGCACGCTCTCGGCACGCGCGAATGTGGAAGTACCCCTGATCGGGGCACGCGTGCACCGCTCCGAGCGCCGCGATCGAGCGCTGGAGCTACTACAGGAAGTTGGACTCGCCGACCGTGCCGAGCACCTGCCCCACGAGCTCTCCGGCGGCGAGCGCCAGCGCGTGGCCGTGGCGCGGGCACTTGCCAACCGACCCCACTTGCTGCTCGCCGACGAGCCTACGGGCGCGCTCGACTCGCAGACGTCGGAGCGCGTGCTCGATCTACTGTTTCGCCTGCGCGACGCGCTCGGGATGACGATGATCGTGGTCAGCTACGACAGCGCCGTGGGAACGCGCGCGGACCGCACCGTTAGCCTGACCGACGGGCGCATCCAGGCCTCGGGCGAGCCAGCGCTCTGCACCCAGTAGGAGACGACCCGGCCAGTGCTCGCAATCATTGCCACCAACCTCTTGCGCAGCCGGGCGCGCACGATCTTCACTGCCGGTGGCATCGCCGTAGGCGTCGCCACGATCGTCGCACTGCTGTCCTTCACCCAGGGGCTGCGGAACACGGCAGACGAATTCATCCACCTTGGCGGCTCGGAGCTGGGCATCTTTCAGGCCAACGTGTCCGATCCCACAGCCTCGATCCTGCCCGCCTCGATCTTGGGGCAGATTTCCGCGCGCCCCGATGTGGCTCGCGCGACTCCACTACTGCTGATGGTGGAAGCCGTCAAGACCGATCCTGCCGCAGTCGTGTTTGGGGCCGATCCCAACGGCTTTTTCACACACAATCTCGTTCTCGTCAAGGGCGACAAGCCACGCTCGGCCGCACACGAAATCCTCATGGGGGACCGCCTCGCCGAACATATGCACCTCGCTCCCGGAGGCACGCTTACCGTAAAAGGACGCACATTTCGGGTCGCCGGTGTCTACCACTCCGGCGTGCTGTTCGAGGACTCAGGCGCCGTGCTGGCGATCGAACAGGCGCGGCAGCTGACGGGGCGCTCCGGGGAGGAGACAGATGTTGTCGTGCAGTTGGCGCCAGGAGCACGCGCCTCGACCGCCGGCATATCCATCGAAAAGAGCTTTCCGGGCACCCAAATCATCAGCGATCCCGAGCAGGCCCTGCGGGCCGGAGCTGACGGCACGCTTATCTCAAACGCAATTCTCGTGATCGTGGTGATCGCGCTGATCGTGGGGGCGATCAGCGTCGCGAATACGATGGCGATGTCGATCATGGAGCGCCAGGGCGAGCTTGCGCTGCTGAGCACGGTCGGATGGTCCCCTACGCGTGTCGCGTCTCTGATCTTTGGCGAAGGGATCGCGGTAAGTGTGCTCGGCTCCGCGCTTGGTCTACTGATCGGTGTGATCGGCGGCGGCCTGCTGGTGCATGCACTCGGCGTGAGCGCGTACGTGTCGCCTTCAGTCACCGCATGGGGGCTCGGGCGCGCGCTGCTCGTTGGCGTGGCAATCGGCGTGCTCGGCGGAATCTACCCTGCGTGGCGGGTAACTCGCATGACGCCGCTAAAGGCGCTTGCCGGAACCTGAGCCCCCGCGAAACGCGTGTTCGCGCTTGCCCATCGCGGTGAGCGGCGCGGCGGCATCGAACTCCTCGGCGGCGATCGAACCCCAGTGGACCCGAGCACGGAGCGGCGCGATCGTTACGGAAATCCCTATCTCGATCCTGCCCATGAGCGTGTAGTCGGGATCCATGGCGAAGTACCGCAGCGCGTTGGCCGACGGTCCGCTCGGCGAGCACCTGCGCTCAATCCTTTTTGCTACATAGTCGGGCGTGATCCTAAACGGCCGCTCGGCCCACAGCATCGCCCAGTCCTGCCGCCAGAAGTCGAACACTTCCTCGGGAGTAACGGGATCTGTGGAGCGGAAGAAACCGGCCTCCACGCACGCCCGCCAGGTTCCGCGTACGTTGTTGCGAAAACATTCGCTCACGACCGCGTCCATCGCCTCCACCTGATCGCGGCGAAAGCGCTTGACGCAGCCGAAGTCCAGACAGCTCACGCTCCCGTCCTCATGGAAGACGTAGTTGCCTGGATGCGGGTCAGCGTTGAATAGGCAGTGGCGTTTATATGTGCCGTAGACAAACCGGTAGATCGCCTCTCCCCACTGATCGCGCAGGCCCTGCTCGGCTGTCAGCGCCTCGTCGAAAGACAGTCCCCGCACAAGCTCCTGAGTCAATACGCGTGGGGTGCACAGATCGAGGACCACCTCGGGGATGTGGATGAACGGATGCCCGCGGTAGTAGTAAGCGAACTCGGCCTGGTTGGCGGCCTCCAGTCGGTAGTCAAGCTCCTCGGCGATGCGAGTGCCCAGCTCGCGAGCCGCCCCGCGAATGTCAAAGCTCAGCTTTTGCGAGGAAAGGCCACCCGCTATCAGGCTGATGAACGTTGCCAGCAACTCCGTGTTCTTCAGATCGGCGACGATCGCCTCCGCCACTCCCGGGTACTGGATCTTGACGGCGACCGAGCGACCGTCGTGCAACCGCGCGGCGTGTACCTGGCCAATCGAGGCCGCCGCGAGTGGCTGCCAGTCGAACTCGGCGAAGGCACTCTCGGCTCGGCAGCCAAGCTCGTGTTCGAGTACCTCGCGCGCCAGCCGCGGCGGCATCGGCGGGGCGTCGTCGCGCAGGCAGCTCAACGCCGCCGCGTAGACCGACCGGAACTCCACTGGCACCGCGAGCGTGGCGGCGGGGAGCGAGAGCAGCTGACCCGCCTTCATCAGCGCGCCCTTGGATCGGCCTAGCAAGTCCGCGTAGCGCTCGGCCGCGCGGATGTGAAACTCGGCCCTATAGGCGTCGGCCCTGTCGGCATCCGTCAGCTTGGTGCGCAGCCCGAGCACGACCGCCTCGCCGGCGGTGCGGGCGGTCAAGCCGACGAGCGGAACGGTGCGCCGCATCCGCCCCCCCACGATGCCATCGTCGCTCGCATCGAACGCATCTGGAGGATGCTCGAAATCGGACACAGCTATTCTCCCCTATGGTCAGGCTTTACTGACTGTGGCTAAGCGTATACTTGGGAGCGAGGTATGTCAAGCACGACCCGAGAGCGCATCATCGACCAGGCGATGTACCTGTTTGGGCAGCACGGTTACACCGCCACCAGTATCGCGAAGATCGAGCAGGCGGCAGGGCTCACGCCGGGAGCCGGTGGGCTCTACCACCACTTCGAGAGCAAGGAAGCCGTCCTGGCCGCAGGCATCGAGCGCCAGCTCGCTCGCCTGGGAGCGCTCCGTGAGATCCGCGGCGTGCTCACTCCGCTTGGAGACCTCAAAGCCGAACTGATCCTGATCGCCCGCTACATCCTCGCCGAGCTCGATAGCGAGTCCGAGCTGTTGCGCATCCTCGCCTCCGAAGCGCGCAACCGTCCGCAAATATTGACGGCTGCCGTGGACCAGCTTGTGAACTCCACGTTCCAGGGCTTTGCCACATGGATCGGCCAGCGTGGCGAAGATACGGTGCCCGAGGCAAAGGCGAAGGCGATAGCGGCGGTTGGGCTCGGAGCGCTGCTCTCCTCCCGCCTGCTGCGCGATGTTCTCGACATCCCCTCCCCGGTCGAGGATGAAACCCTGCTCGACACCTGGGTGGCGCTGATGCTGGTCGCGATTGGTCAGTCGCAAAGCGACAATTAGCCTGAGATCCGCGCGACCGATGGCAAGACCGGGGTGACCACGTCCTTAACGTCGAGGCTCGGGGGCACTGCGTCGCGCCGAGACAAGTACGGCGAGCGTGCTCGCCCGGATTGGCCGCGCCAGGCGCTCGTGGAGAGCGTGATTCTCGTTCGCGAGGGCGTCACGCTCCTCAGGTGAGAGTCGTGCCCAGAACGACATCGTGCCGAGCAGGGCGTTTAGCTCACCGGCGGTGTGCTCAATCAGGGTTGGCACGGTTGCCAGCTGAATATCTTCGAAGAGATCGGCTGCGTAGTCACGCCCTATGTCATAGCTCCCCAGCCAGGCCCAGGCGTCCGCGACGTTCCCACGGCGTTTCTGTACGCCCGCAATCGTGCAATCGATGTCGCGGTAGATGGGCCAGGTCGCGGCGATCTCCCCCGCATGCCTGCGCAGGGCCGCCAGTAGAGCCTCCTGATCATCGACGCTGCGCTGCTCCTGAAGGCCGAAGTACTGGATTAGGGCGAGCGTCCCGTTGGGAGCGAGCGCGTCGGCGATCCTCCGCCAGCTTAGATCAGGGTCAACCCAGTGGATTGCGGACGCCGAGAACACCGCCTCGTAGCTCTCGCGGGGCAGCTGCATATCCTCGAGCCGCGCGTGGACGAGCTTCACATCGCCTGCATCTTTCAAGTTCTCCTCTGCGAGGAGAATCAGTTGGTCTCCCGGCTCGAGCGCGGTCACGCGCAGCCCTCGCGCGAGGAGGCTGCGCGTCAGCTGACCGGTCCCGCAACCGATCTCGAGCACCCGGTCGCCATCCCCGATATCTGCCACCTCACATGCTTGGTCGACGAGCGCATCGGGGTAGGCCGGGCGATTGCTGTCGTACTCGACCGCAACCTCGTTGAATACCTTGCCGTAGCTCCGTGCGAGCGTCCCGTCGCTCATGCCCGAAACGTACACACTGGCCTGGATGGGTGACGGATTCGCGTCTCGCGCTAGTACCCAGGTTCTCGCAGCCATGTCCTGGTGTCGGCGGGGGCTTTCGGGAAGATGGCGCGACCCAGACTCGAACTGGGGACACCACGATTTTCAGTCGTGTGCTCTACCAACTGAGCTATCGCGCCGTAAAGGCCGATGCTATCGGCTCGTGAGTGCCCGGCGTAGACAGACAGGCGGCTATTGATGCTACGGACGGGAGGACGAGCCACGAAGCCCGCGGCCTAGCACCCTCAGCGCGCGGCGCCCTCGAATTCCTCCACCAGCGCGGCGTAGGTGCGCCGCAGCCCATCGCCGATCTCGACCGTGGCCCGCCAGCCAAGCTCGCGCTCCGCCAGGCTCGTGTCCAGACAGCTGCGCTGTAGCTCGCCCGGGCGCAGCTCGGCAAGCTCCGGCTCGATGTCCGAGCCGGCCGCTTCCTTCAGCACGCTCCACAGCGTCGACACGTCGGTCTCGACACCGGTGGCGATGTTGAACGTGCCGCGCGTGCCGTTGGCGGCGATCAGGGCCGAGACCACATCGCCCACGTATACGTAGTCGCGCGTGGGCTTGCCGTGACCGAACATCTTGGGCGTCTTGCCCGTGTGGAGGTGCTCGGAGAAGATCGCCACCACACCCGCCTCGCCGTGGGGGCTCTGGCGCGGACCGTAAACGTTGCCCAGGCGACACACCGCGTGGGGCACACCGGAGGACAGCGACCACGTATTGAGGTACGCCTCGGCCGCCCACTTCGACGCGCCGTAGGGAGCCAGGGGCGCGGGGATGCGCTGCTCGTCCGTGGGCAGCGGCGCCTCGTCGCCGTATAGCGCGCCGCCGGTGGAGGTGAACGACACTGGCACTCCGAGCTTGGTGGCGGCATCGACCACGTTGAGCGTGCCGAGCACGTTGACCGCGCAATCGCGGCCCGGATCGGCCACCGACGCCGTCACGGATGCCTGTGCAGCGAGGTGAAATACAGCGCTCGGGCGAACTTCCTCAAACACGCGGTCGAGCGCCGCGCGATCGACGATGTCAAGCTCGCACAAACGTGCGCCACTGGGCACCTTGGCGGCGCTCCCGGAGGACAGGTCGTCGATCACGGTCACCTCGCGGCCGTCGGCCAAGAGGGCGTCGACAACGTGCGAGCCGATGAACCCGGCGCCGCCGGTGACGATTGCGTACTCGGACATGCGTGGAAGCCTACTCACGCTTGCCGAAGAGTGGAGTTTGGGTGCCAGGCGCGAGTCGAATCACGTACACGTGACCAACACTCCGCCGCGGCCCAACGGAGCCCGACGCTCGGGCCGACCGCCTACCCGCGAGCGAGCAAATAGCGATTCATCGTGGCCATCACCCTGCGCGTGATCGCATCCGCGCGCTGCTCGGTATCCACGTCGATCTCCCCGCTCTGGCGCAGCTGCTCGATGTGGTGCATCGCGGGGGCGAGCACCTCGTCCTTGAGCGTCGCCGGATCGATGCCGTCCTCGATCGCGGAGGCAATTGCCTCCTCGGCCAGCTCGGCGTCGCCGAGGCGCATCGCGTCCGTGTAGATCTCAAGCGCGCCGACGAGCAGCGAGCGGGGGTCTGAGCGCTCGCGCGCGCGGGCGTCGGCACCAGAGCTG
>DATNKN010000456.1:0-3994 GCA_035603375.1 Solirubrobacteraceae bacterium | reverse complement strand
GGACCCGGCCTAAAGGAACAAGCAATTAAGTGGATTGAGCCTGAATCAATCGTTTATACAGACGAGTGGTCTGCGTACAACAAACTAGGTGAGCACTTCTCTGAGCACAATCGCATCAATCATTCAACAGGCCATTATGTCGATGGAGATATATACACGAATACTATTGAGGGTTTCTTTGGGAACTTGAAGCCGTCGATCCGTGGAACCTATAAGAAGGTCTCTCACAAGTGGTTGCAGGGATATCTCAATGAGTTCACCTGGCGCTACAACCATCGCCATGACTCCAAAGCGATGTTTGAGACGCTACTCCTGCGGGCGACTAGCAGGTAGATCGTCCACTAGCTCGCCTGGGCGCACGTTGAGCCCACGAGCAAGGCGTAGGATCGTCGTCAGTCGGGGCTCACGATCCCCACGCTCAAGACGGCCGATAGCCGTGGGATGCACGTCAGTCTCGCGCGCTAGAGCGTCCTGAGAGACGCCGTGCGTGTCCCGTAGGGCTTTCAGGCGCTTTCCGAATGCCTCGCTGGCGGCTTTGGAGTCTTGGTCGAGATGCACCCCTGAGATTCTGGCCCTCTGAATCCATTTGGTCCAGAGCGGCTTGGTAGGGAGCGCTTTGGTCTATAGTCCTGGGCTTCTGTAGACCACATCTAGGAAGGACCCGATGAAGCTCAAGATAGTGGAATCATTCGTATGCTCGTTCGCTGTGCTGTGCTCGACTGCTGTTGCCGCTACTCCGTCTATGTCGCGCGCAAAAGATGCCGTGGAGAATGAACTGAACAGAGAATATAAGCTGGACTCTGACAACGAACTAGTCAAATGTCATCGCTCGACAACTACCGTATATAAATGTTCCTGGGAAGGATATACAAGAGTTTCTCTTGTGGGAACTTACAGCTATTGCAGAAACCCTCATGGAACATCTATCGTGGACTTTCACAAAGATGGAGTGGAAGTAACTATTAGCTTCTCAGGTAGATACAATCTTTGTAGTTATCCCTATGGGACTTAGTTATCTGACTTATCGCTTGATTCTTTAGGTATAGGCTGAGAAGACTTCTTAAGTACGCGCATTACATCACTCTTTTTAGGCACTGGGATCACGATGGGGGCGTGCGGATTGCCCTCGTCGTCGGTCCCGCGCGGCTGCGTCGCCTGCGTCGGCTGAATCTCTAACGGTGAATCGCGGTCGGTCATGGTATTAATGGTACCGCCACTCGGTCAGTGACCGATGTCCCCCTCCCAAAGAGGCCCTAGCACGGCCAGTTTGTTCTTGGAGGGGGACAGCCACTCGGTCAAGCCCCTGTAGCTCAACGTGGACAGAGCAGCCGCCTACTAAGCGGCAGGTTCCGGGTTCAAATCCCGGCAGGGGCATACTTGTTGTCTAGCATACCGCTAGGCAGATTTCAAGAGCTTCTTGGATGGTCTTCCTTCCAGTGGTTCGATTTTGATGGCTACCCCCTGTGATGGGTCATATGTGTTCTGCGTCACACAGGCGCCGGCGTGGCGCGACGGGCCCTACCTACCAGCGGTAATGGGCGAAGGCCTTGTTTGCCTGCGCCATGCGGTAAATGTCGTCCTTGCGCTTGTAGGCGCCGCCCTGCTGGGACTGGGCATCCGTCAGCTCGTTGGCGAGCCGCTGGGCCATCGTCTTCTCGCGGCGGTTGCGGGCGAACTCGACCAGCCAGCGGACCGCCAGGGTGCGGGCGCGACGGGCGGGCACCTCGACGGGTACCTGATAGGTGGCGCCGCCGACGCGACGGGAGCGCACCTCAAGCGCTGGCGTGAGCGCCTTGATCGACATCTCAAGCTGCTCGATCGGGTCCTTGTCGCTGCGCTCGGCCAGCACCGCGAGCGCGTCGTAGACGATCCGCTCGGCGGTGCTCTTCTTGCCGTCCAGCATCACCTTGTTGATGATCTGCTGCACCAGCTTGGAGCGATGAATCGGGTCGACGTCGATTGGACGTACTTGGGCGGCCGCGCGGCGTGGCATGTGCTTGCTACTTCTTCTTCACGCCGTACTGCGAGCGGCCCTGTTTGCGGTCGCTGACGCCGGCGGCGTCGAGCGTGCCGCGCACGACCTTGTAGCGCACACCGGGCAGATCCTTGACGCGACCACCGCGTACGAGCACGACCGAGTGCTCCTGCAGGTTGTGGCCCTCGCCGGGAATGTAGGCGGTTACCTCGATCGAGCCGGCGATACGCACGCGCGCGACCTTGCGCAGGGCGGAGTTGGGCTTCTTCGGGGTTGTGGTGTACACGCGCGTGCACACGCCGCGCCGCTGCGGAGCGGCAACCTTCTTCTTACGTCCCTTGCCGGACTTCAGGCCAGGGGTCGCGAGCTTTTTCTTGGGCGCGATGCGGCCCTTGCGCACTAGTTGCGATGTCGTCGGCATTCGGGGCGAAATCCTAGCAGCATGCCCTGGGCGAGGGCCTACTCACGCTCTGGCGGCAATGCCGGCCGCGCGCACGGGCGCCGGCATCAGGGCCGCCGCGACGAGCACGAGCACGAACGCGAGCGACTGCAGCACGATGCCGATGGTGCTGCCGGGCATCGGATCGCCGAACACGACGATCCCTCCGGCGATCCCGGCAATGTTGGCGGCGGTGCCGGTCACGGCGATCACAGGAACCGCTTCGCCGTCCTGCAGGCCACGCGCGGAGGCATAGAAAGCGAGAATCGACGCAAGCACCGCGACCGCCATCCATGGGCTGATCGCTACCGCGAGCAGGCCGTGTGCGCCGACGATGCCGGTCAGCGCCTTGATCGAGGTGTCGGAGACACCAAAGAGGATTCCGGAGGCAGCGCCAAGCATCATGCCGTGGTGCTCGACCGGACCGCCGATGCGCGGCCCCATGATGAGCAGCCCACCAAGACCGAACAGGCCGGCCTCGAAGGAGATCATCGCCGGATCGGAGAACTGGGAGTGCGCGCCGTGCATGGCGGGCAGGGTCAACCCGAGCATCACCAGGCCGGCCGCCATCAGCCACAGCCCGAGCCACTGGCGCGGGCCCACCTTGAAGCCGAACATGCGGTCGGCCATCACCGCGATCAGCACGACGCCGGCGGCAAGCGTGACCTGCACGACCGACATCGGCGCGAGCGCGAGTGCCGCTACGTGCAGTGCCCAGGAGGCGGTCGCGACGATCATGCCAAGCGCAAACCACTTGGAGGAGAACAGCGCCTTGATCGAGCGCCAGGGGTGGCGCATGTCGACCTTGGCGACAGCGTTGGCGCCCCGGTACTTGTAGAAGAAACCGAGGTTCGCAACGAAGGCGCAGACAAGCGCGAGGAGTATGCCTAGATCAGGGGTCATGGTTGGTAGCCGAGCGGGGTCATCCATCGGCATGTGAGAGAGGATGCTTTACTGCACCAGCGCGGCCTGGGCAGATTAGCGCCCGCAACCTCTGTGCGAGCTAAAGACGATCGACACCTAACACAGACGCAATCGAACAGACCACTGCTGATGGTGGACATCGACGGCGTGATCTCGCTGTTCGGATCAGAGCTGCGCGATCCCGCGGCGCGACCGGCGGGGGCTTTCCACTCCATCGATGGCATACCCCACTTTCTTTCGTCCGCCGCGGCCGCGCACCTGCTCGCGCTCGCGCAGAGCTTCGAGCTGGTGTGGGCGAGCGGCTGGGAGGAGAAGGCCAACGAATATCTCCCCTACCTGCTGGGCTTGCCGACGCTTGAGCACCTGAGCTTCGAGCGGTCGGTTGGCCGCACGAACGCCCACTGGAAGCTCGACGCGATCGACGCATATGCCGCCGCTCGGCCCTTGGCGTGGATTGACGACGCGTTCAACGAGGCATGCCACGACTGGGCGGATGCGCGTGGCGCCGCGACGCTGCTCGTGCGGACGATGCCCGCGAGCGGTCTCACCGAGCACGAGGCGGAAATGCTCGATCGCTGGGCGCAGGGGCTGGCCCGGGCGTAGTCGGGCAATACATATCCCATCAATGAAACGGGGGCGCACATGTGCGCCCCCGC
>DATNKN010000446.1:0-15209 GCA_035603375.1 Solirubrobacteraceae bacterium | reverse complement strand
GTGAATGTCGCGCTCGTCTTTCCAGCCGAGCTGACGGTCACGAGCGCCGTGAACTTGCCGAACTTCGCGAGCAGTGCTTGGCCGGTCGAGTTGAGCTTGAGTGTGAGCGCCTGCGTCGCGCCCGCCGCGAGCGTCACGCCGACGCTGCCGACGACGACCTGCTTTGTCGTGATGCCCACCTTCTTCTTGGCGCCTGCGGTGACCGCCTTGACCTTGCCGCCCTTTAGGTGCTCCTTGACTGTGGCCTGCAGGCTCAGCGCCGCGCACGCCGCGCCACCCACCGGACAGGAGACGGTCGCGGTGAACTCGCCGCCGGCACCGGAGATCGAGGCGACATTTGCACTCGGGGCAGACGTCGACCCGGTCGAGGTTCCACTGCCACCGGTGGAGCTGCCGCCACCCGATGAAGTCCCGCCGCCGGCGGTTGTGGCGCCGCCACCGGTCGTCCCGCCGCCGCCTGTCGAGCTTTCGCTTCCGGGCCCGAACACGTACGCGGCGCCGTAGTCTGCGGTTTCCGAGCTCGCGTAATGCCGGGGCGCACTGGCAACGACGGTGGTGCCCGAGACCGCGACAGATTCGCCCAGGCTGTCCTCGGTGGAACCGTCGCCGGCGGTCAGCTCAGCGGTGTCGGCGCTCGTGGTCATCCAGCCGCCGGAGGGTTCGGTCCACACATACGCTGCTCCTTGACCGTCGTGTTCTCCGATTTGGCGCGCCCGCGCGCCGGCGACGATCGTGTTGCCCGAGATCGCGACCGACCAGCCGAGCTCGTCGCCGGCCTGGCCGTCTGAGGCGGTCAGCTCCGCCGTCGGGGTCGCGTTCACCCAGGGGCCGGTCGTCGGCATCACGTACACGTAAGCCGTGCCCTGGCCGGGGTTCGAGCCCACTTCGCGGTTGGGTGCGCCGACGACGACGGTATTGCCCGAGACCCCGACCGACCAACCCAAGTCCTCATCCGCATTGGGATCGCTCGCCGTCAGCTCGGCGGTCTGGGTTGCGTTCACCCAGCCGCCGGCCGGCATCGTGAACACGTACGCCGCTCCCGGGGCAGCGTATCCGCCTTTTGCTTCTTGGGCGTACGCGCCGACGACGATCGTGGTGCCCGAGACCCCGACCGACCATCCGAAATACTCGTCCCCGTCAGGGTTCGAGGGGTTGCTCGCGCTCAGCCTGGCGGTCTGGGTTTGCGCGCCCGACCAACCGCCGTGAGGCTCCGTGAATACGTAGGCCTCACCATAGCTTGGGTACGTAGGGTCGTAAGGCGCACCGGCGACGATCGTGCTGCCCGAGATCGCCACCGACCAGCCGAGCTCGCCGCCGAGGGAACTCTCGGTGGCTGGAGAGCCTGCGACCGTCAGCCGAGCGGCCGGCGTGCTTGTGCTCGTCCAGGTGCCGGTGGTGGTGAACACATCGACCGTACCCTGACTGTTTACACCGTTCCCGACGATCTCGCTGCCCGCGGGCGCGCCGGCGACGATCGTGTCGCCGTCGCTCGAGATTGCGACCGAGTAACCCAACTCCACGTGGCTCCCGAGGGCTGAGTCGGTCAGCTCGGCGGTCTGGGTGGCGCTCGCCCACCCGGCGGCCGGCATCTGAAACACGTATACAGTGCCGCTGTCCGCCTCCGAGTTGGCCGCATGGTAGGGCGAACCGACGACAACCGTGTTGCCCGAGGTCGCGACCGAGTAGCCGAACCGGTCGGCGCAGTCTCCATCGCAGCCGACGCCGTCACTCGGAGTCAGCTCCGCCTGCTCGACGGTTGGGTCGATCCGCAGCGGATAACGCGCGCCACGATCGTCGACCCGCACGAGCACACGTCCGTCGCGCACCTGCAGCCAGGCGCGCAAACTGCGACCACGAGCATCGGTGGCTTGCAGGCCGGCGTAGCGCAACCCCCCCGGCAACAGCACAGTGCCATGATCGAGACGTACGCTCGCGGGCACCGCCAGCGAAAGCGTAAGCGCGCCTCCCCCAGCAGGACGTCGGGCGATATCAAACCCCTGCTCCAGCCCCAGCGGACCGTTCGCCCACCACTCACGCACAGGACCACGCGCATATGTGACCCGATCGGCGCTCGCCAGCGGCGAACTCGCAACGAGTGGCCGAAGCGAGCTCGGGCGCCCAAACGCCATCAATGCGATCGCGAACCGCGCGGAGCCCGCGGTGACTGCGACTCCTGAGCGGCCGAACCGCGCGACGAGCTGCTGCGCTGGATTATGAGCCACCAACCCGTGGATCCGGTACGCCGCCTGGTCACGCCCCAACGCGGCCGAAATCGGAGCCTGCATCGCCGCGGGCAGGCTCAACAATCCCTCTTGCGAGATGGCGTGAGAGCCCGTGCCGGATGCGACCGTCCGGCTTTCCGAGCTCAGCAAACCCTGGTGGAGCGCCACACCGAGCATCAGACACGCCAGGGCCAGCGCGAGCGCGAGCAACCCACGCCCGGAGACCACGACCCTGCGAGTGCTCACCGCAGACCGCGCAGGCACACCGAGATTGGGGGAGGGTTGCAAGCGGCTGTTCCAAGCGGTCATCTAAGCCCCTTCATTGTGTGGCTCTCGCGTGAACGTGCATCGGCGTCTATGGCCTGTGCTGTCCCGCCCTGGCTAAAAGCCAGTTGTTTATATTGGATTGCGCGGGTTTACGTCCGCTGCACTTCTACGCATCTCTACGCATCGATAGACATACTTGGCAACGTATGCGCGGTCGGACTCTCACAGACACGCAGCTGCTGTTGGAGCTCGTCGGCGAGGCCTACAGCTTCGAGGACCTTACGCAGTTCCGCTCTGGGGTGCTCGAGGTCCTCAACCGCATGGTGCCGTCCGACAGGGTGGCCTACAACGAGATCGCCCCCGATGAGACCTTCGCGGTGATGATCCCCGAGTTCGACGCGAGCCTGATCCCCATTTTCACAGCGCTCGCGCACGAAAATCCACTGATCAGCCGCTTCCAGCGGACCGGCGACGGCCGTCCTTATCGGATCTCCGACATGATCGACCAGCAGACCTTCCATGCAACCGCCCTCTATAGGGAGTTCTACCGGCACATGGGGATCGAGAGCCAGGTCGCGTTCTCCCTTCCCTCCCCCCCGGATCTGCTTGTGGGCCTCGCGCTGACGCGTGAGCACGAGGATTTCTCAGACCGCGAGGTGCAGCTCCTGGCCCTCGCCCGTCCCCACCTAATGCAGGCCTACCGCAACGCTGAGCTTTCGAGCGCCCGGACAGGCATGCTTGCCGCGCTGGAGCAGGGACTCGACACGCTCGGACGCCACGTGGTGGTACTCGATCCGCACGAGCGAGTTGAGTTCGCAACCGACGGCGCGCGCCGGTTGCTCGGCGATAGGTTTGCGCAGCGTGGATGGCTGGCGAGCGAGGTTCGCGCGTGGATCTCAGAGCACCGCGGCCCGCGCCCGGCCGCGTCGCCGCTCGTCCTGCGTAGCGGCGAGGAGTCCGTGCTCGTACGCTTGCTGCCGAGTCCCCGCGAGGACCGGCGCGAGGTGCTGCTGCTCGAAGGGGGAAGCGGAGAGCTGAGTGTCGCAGCGCTGCGCGGACTGGGGCTCACCGCACGCCAGGCTGACACGCTGCGCAGGGTTGCCCTTAACCAATCTCCAGCGCAGGCGGCAGTCGAGATGGGCATTGCACCGCGTACCGTCGACAAGCATCTGCAGAACATCTACGCGAAGCTCGGCGTGTCTAGTCTCACCCAGGCCAGCGCGATCGCTTGGGCCGCGGTCGGTATAGAGCGGTGACAAGCTTTACCTAGGCAAGATCCCCAAGGCACTCCAACCCTCAAGAGCGACCCGTTGTGACGATGACCTTGACGATCTGTCGCCCGACATCCGAGAAGTAATTGGTGTTGTCGTTGTTCCTCAACCAAATGAGACCGGTTGTAGCGGGTGCAAAGTTCGTGAGAGTATTGCCGACCGCGACGAATCTAGGGTTGGAGATTCGCCCGGCCCCCCAGGGGACGCCGGCGGGCACTGAGACCTCACGAGCATTGACCGGTCTGCTGCCGATGAAGCCAATCAGTGAATCGACCTGCGCGTTAGCGTCTACGTCGTCAGCATCACACCGACGGCAAGCTACTCGCGCTGGTCTCTTGCGAATCGCGGATTGACTGATAGACCAGGGTCCCGAGCGGGCACCTCGGGATAGTCAGGAACGACCCTGCGTGCGAAGGACTCCGCCGGACGCCCAGCCACGAGACGGCTTACGTCTCCCATCGCGATAAGCACTCGCACCGAGGAGGCGATCTGAAAGTCAGCTGCCCCGAGCTCCTCACCGCCGATGACGCCGCCCTCGAGCAGGCTGTCAACCTCATCGAGCAGTCCGGGCAGCTCGACGAGATCACGCCTGACCCGCTCGTCGCTCGCCCCAGCCTGGCGCACGAAGACTGGCACCACCGGTGTGAGCAGGATGCCCATGAGCGCCGGTGCAGGCAGGGGGCTGGCGACATCGGCGAACCAGCGGCGCTGAGCCAGGTGCTGTCGAAGGCCCCAACGGATCAGGCGCCGTGGCACCGGTTGCAGCACGGCCTCGCCCCAGCGCTCGGCCTCCTGGGCCGCAGCACGAGCGGCAGGCTCGCTCGGGTAAAGAGATGGCGTCGGGACGAGCTCCTCAAGCGCCTTGGCGATCGCCAGCGAGCCCTGCACACGACGGCCATCCAGAAGCTTCACCGCCGGAACTGTCCCCCGGGGAAACCCAAGCGCGATAAGGGCCAACGGGTGGGCGCCACCGAGCAGCTCGACGTAGCGGTAGGTAAGCCCCTTTCGCTCGAGCATCCCATGGACACCGATGACTGGGTGCGATAGCGCAATCCCATACAGACGAATGGTGCTGTCGACCACGGTGTCTAATTCACCATCGAGGCTCCTTACCAGGCCGGGTGGTGCCCGCCATACCCCCGCTCAGATCGGGAAGCAGTCGCCTCAACCGACGGGCTCGACAGTGCCGCCTTCGGACGAATCTCTCGACCGTCGAAGCCTATGGCCGGACTACGGCTTCTTACACAGTGCAATGCGGAAGTGTTGTGAGTCCGCGCATTGAGTGCTTCTCGTCCTTTGCCCGCCCGCTCGGCTGTCGCTCGGACGCTCATTAAGTACGCAATGCGGCGCCGGTGGCGTTCGCTCGTCAGCCGTGAACGTAGCGGTCGCACGCAAGGCTTATGAAGCTCTCAGGAGCAGCTGTTTGCCAGGGGCGGGAGCTATTCGCCGATGATGTTGTGTCGAAACGCCCAGCACGCAGCCGACCGGCGGCGTCAGCCGGAGCCGCGACGCGATCCTCGAACAGTAGGGTAGAACAATAGGGAAAGCACACAGGCGTCGTGCTTTACGTGCTCGCGCTGGTGAGTCGTGGTCGGCGTGGACGTCTTGTTCTTCAGGCATCGGTCTGGGAGCGCCTGATGGTAAACGTCGGGATTGTCCTGGTGTTCGCGGCGTTCTATTTGAGGTCCATGGAGCGAGCATGAGCGAGACGCCCCCGACGAACGCAGCCAACGACAACACTGCTCGGAAAGGTCTTCGCGGGTGGTGGGCATTCCCCCCGTGATCCGGCATGCAGCGCCCGATCAATCCGTGGGAGTATCGCTACCTCCGCGCTTTCGGGGCACGCGTATCGGGGTTGTGGAAAGGCTACACTTGTAGCGCCATAGGAGCGATCAACGTATAGGTGGACAATGAGTATCCGAGCGCTCTCCCTGGCGTTGTGCTCTATGCCGTTGTGTTCGCGGCCTGCGGGCGCCCAGGCGCCTCCCCAGGGGAGGGCCCCAACGGTTGTGTGAGGTCCCCTACGACATTCTTGTCCGGCATCGCGCCGGAGAGCGGCGCTCACGGCCAAGGTGGCGCGGTCGTCTACGTGGAGTTGGTCGAGGCCGAGAAGTACCTCTCCTGGCCCGCCGGCACCAAGCCGCGCGCGCGCGTTTTCCCCTGGGCCTCCGCTCGCTCGTCGGACCCCGTGTGCTGCGGCGCGTAGCGCTCTGCCCAAGCAGCGGAGCCTCTACGCTGCCCGTCGTGGTGTACGCCTTCCGCGCGCTGACCCCAGGCACGACCACGCTCACAGCTCCCATCGCGCAAGTCTCGGAAGCGTGTCAAGCCGGCACGACGTCGCGGCTTGCACCCCTATCGCGCGACTGTGATCGTTACGAGCTGAGCGACGGCTGGCACGCTAGCGAACTAAGGATCGGCCTCTGCCGGATCGGCCTCTGCCAACGAAAGGGCGGAACCAATCGAGGTCATCCGCCCCGGCGACCGCGTGTTCTTCGAGCCCAGCGAGAACCACTGGCACGGCGCCACATCAAACCGCTTCATAGTCCACATTGCTATCCAAGAGGCCGATGACTCCGGCAGCCCCGCCACCTGGGGCGAACACGTCACCGACAAGGAATACCACGCCGCTCCGGTGTCCTAGTCGCCACCCCACCGCGCAGAACACTCGCATTGCGAGCGCGAGCAGCAGTCGCCGCGCTGTTCAACAACTCCCCCCGCTACCAGCCTCCTAGTCTTCGGTTTCGTTGGGGTCTTGGCGGGACGCCAGCGTCAGAGAGCCCTCACGCACCTCGGCGAGGTGGCGTTCCTGGATGGGGAGCGCCCATTTGATGAGCTCGGCAATCGCGGGGATACCGGCCTGCTCATTCAGCTTTTGCAGGATCTCCCAGTGACCGACCTCCCCGGCCTCTGCCATCGTGAGAAACTCGAAACCGTCAAGCGCCTCATCCTCGCCCTCGAGGTAGGTCTTCATCATCTCGACGGCCTCTTGCTTGACCTCGCGGGCCTCTTCGAGGATCGCAGTCTTCTTGCCGTCAAGCCCACCGGCGACGTCGGTGCAGCGCTCCTCTGTCTGACGGGCCTCCTCACCCATTTGCTCGAGGCCGCCGGCGAGGTCGCTCTCCTGCTCATCGAGCATCCCCTTGACCTTTTCCGTGACACCCTTGGCAGCGTCGGCAAGGCCAAGAACCTCCGCCAGCTTGCTCTCAAGAACGGTTAGCTCTGCCATCTGATCACTGCCTCCTGTCAAGCTCGACCCGCCGTAGCAGGGCGGACTTCATGGGGTTCATTGTCTGTGCGCGGCCCGAGATCGCCATCGGCCGTGCAGTTTCTTGTACCCCGTAGACGCGCGGGCTAACCAACTCGGCAGACGCCGGCTCTCGGCGATGATGGCTGAATGTCACTCTGGCTCTGGGATGACAGCAGTGGTGGCCGCGTTCGGCGTCTGTCTCGAGCGGGTAGGCCATCGGCTCGCTCACAGGCTGCGATCAGTAGGCATGTGTCATCGGTGTCCTCGCCGTCGTGAAGAGCTCCTACCTATTTTGTGGTAATTTTCAGCAGCTTGTCAGCACGGTTGAGATCCTTAGCGGCCGCCACGATATCGCCTGCAGCGTTGAGAGCTTCTTCCTTTGCGGAGCTCTTGTCCTTTTTCTCCTTGTCTTCGATCCCTACCTGCAGAGCGGAGAAGCCCGTAGTCAGCTTTTGGACACCTTTAAGCCAGAGTTTCTCTCCCTGCTTTCCCACTGTAGTTGAAGCTTTTTGCGCGCCCACATCTGATCGTCCTGGGCACGGTTAGTCTTCTTCTGGCCGGGTATCGAGAGTCGCATGGTTATGAACGGCGGTCTGTGGAGAGACGAAAAGAGAAGACCTGGGCCGTGGCCGCAGGCCAAGCGTGCGCCTCTGGCAATTTCCGCGGTAGTCGTAGCCCTACTCGCTTTTAGCCAGCTTCACAACAAGACACTCCTTGCCATATTCGTGATCGGCATTGGGCTCTGTGCGTTCTACTGCGCTGCGCGCCTGAACCCCGAACGCCATCGCGAAGAACGCTACACCCGTGGAGCAGGTTGGTGGCTGGGTGTGATCATGTCGAAGCTGCCGATCGGTGTGACAAGGGTGATCTGGGTCCTCATGGGCATCGGTATCTGCACACTCGGAGTCCTCGTGCTCATAGGCGGCAAATAAGTACACCTACCCTTCTTTCGCCGATGCTTTGAGCAGAGTGCCGGGCGAGCTTGGGCTGTCGACGTGGATGGCGAGGATCCAGTGTTCGGGAGCAGCGTCACCTCCAACCCGCGAAGCCCTTAGACTCGACTTGTGCCAAGCACCCCGAGAATCCGATGGCTGGAGGAGCCCGAAGAGAAGGACTATCTGGCCGCCGAGAGCTTTCTCGGCATGGTGCTCGCGCCCTCCTCGCTTTCGGAGACCATCGCCGCGCTGCGTACCGCCCCTCTCGGCCACTGGGCCGCCAAGGACCTGCTGCGCGCGGCAGGACTGCCACCCCTGAAGCCAAAGCAGAGTGTTGAGGTCGCTGAGAAGCTCAAGAAGATCAAGAACGGGATCCCTATTTCACCGGTCCTCCTGATCGGGGGGATCAGGGACTACTTGGTCATCGGCGACGGATACCACCGCGCATCGGCCGCCTACCGAGTCGACGAGGACGCACAGGTACCCGGCAGGTTGCTCTGGTCCAGCTGAGCGCCCCAGCCGAGCACCGCAGCACCGGCGAGCTCGATCGTCGGCGGACGACCGGCGGGCATCTGACGCGCGACGCATGCTGCGTAGATCGCTTCGCGGATATCGCCTGGAGTGACGGCGCATGTTCGTAGAGGTACTCGGCAACCTTCCTGTTCTACTCGCCGGAGCAAGGCCTCGCCAGGCTGTGGGACTACGTCAAGCACCACGGCACTTCGCAAGGTTCCGTATCGCCATAAGACTGCTGACGGTTTCTGGCTCGGCGTGTGGGTTTGCGGGCACCGCAAGAATCGAGGCGAGGACCCCGCGCTTGACCAGTACCCCAAGCGCCTGGCCCTCAGAAGCCCTTACCGACACAAACGATTGCCCCCATGCCCCCGCCAGGAGTCGAACCTGGATCTACCGCTTAGGAGGCGGTCGTCTTATCCATTGGACTACGAGGGCTCGCCGCGAAGGCTAGCGCCCATCGCGCTCGGGATAGACCTCGTCGATCGTCGTGAGCGGAGTGTATGGGGCGCCCGCTGCCGCTTCGATCGCGGGTCCGCCGCCGGCGAGGCGGTCAAGCACGGCCACGACTCCGCAAATCGTGCGTCCGGCGTCCTTGAGCGCGGCGATCGCCGCGAGCGTCGAGCCGCCGGTCGTGACCACGTCCTCGACGACGACACAACGGTCCGCCGGCGTGAGCAGTGGGCCCTCGATGCGCCGTTGCAGCCCGTGCGCCTTCGTTTCCTTGCGTACGAAGAAGGCCGTCGCGTGCGCGCCGCCCGCAAGCGCCGCGCACGCGACGGGGTCTGCTCCCATCGTCATACCGCCGACCGCAGTGGCATCCCACTCGCGCACCTTGGCCGCTACCAGCATCGCCAGCGCCTGGAATCCCTCGGGTCGCAGGATCGCGCGCTTGGCGTCAACGTAATAGGAGGCGGTGGCACCGCTCGTGAGCGTCACCTCGCCGATCACGAGCGCGTGCGCGCGCAGCGCGGCGATGAGTTGGGCACGGGCGCTTTCGAGCACGCCGGCAATCGGAGGCGAAGCTGGCATCCAGCGCAATCTAGACGGTGCAGCGCTCGAATGTCTGTCCAGCCCGTCCTGCGCTAGGACTACCCTGCGATTGTGCTAGTCCCGATGCTCGCTCGCGTGTTGCGCCTCGCTTCGCTCGTCATCTGCCTGATCGCAGCGGCGTGGTTTCTCACGTTCGCGGTGAACCAGACCGGTAGCGCCTCGAGCCATCAGACGACTGAGATCAACGCGACTCCTGAATCGGAAGCTCTCAAAACCAGCACGCCTGAAACCAAGAACGAGGGATCTGTCCACAAGAAGCTCAACGAAGTCTTCTCGACGCTTTCCTCGCCCTTCTCGGGCGTGACCTCGGGATCCAGCGAATGGACGATCCACATAGTGGACACGCTGCTCGTGCTGCTGGTGTACGGCTTCGGCCTGGCATTTGTCGCGCGCTTTTTGCGGCCGGGCCCCTGATCCTCTCCGCACCGCGGGGGCCGAGAGGGCCGTTCTTGCCCCGCACAGAGCCGTCGGTGTGGGGGTTAGAAAACCCCGCCCTCGGTGTACACGTCCACCGCATACCCGACCTGCACCCACGCGAACACTTCGGCGGCATTGGGGATCGGGATGCGCAGACATCCGTGGCTGGCGGCATAAACGGGCACTTCGGCGTACCCGTGGATGGCGTAGCCGCGGATGAAGTAGTTGGAGTCGACCATTCCCTCGGAGTTTGTGCCGGGCGTCTTCAGGTACACCCGGAAGCGGCCGAGCACGGTGGGAGTAGAGGGCTTGCCAGAGCTCATCGTGTAGATGCGCCGCACGCGTCCGCCGTGTTCGACCTCGACGAGCACCTGCTTGGTGAGATTGGCCTCGATGTGATTGCCGTCACGCGGATAGCGCACCCGGTAGCGCCCCGCGCCTGCTCGCAACCGCTGAAACACGCCCGCGTTGGCAGTTTCCACGCGCTGCAGCCCAATCATCTTGCGAAAGGCCAGCACAGCGCGGCCCGTGGCTTCGTCGAAGTGGCCGTTGACGGGCACCTCGTAGCGCAACCGCGCAAGCTCGTCTTGGAGCAAGCGCACGGCGGCTCCATGGGCACCACGACCGAGGGTTCCGCGCATGTGGAGCACGTGGTAGGCCACGGTGCCAGGGGCGGGCGGTGGCTTGACGGGCCGCTTGGCAGCCGCCTGGACGGCGCCGGCGGATAGCCAGACCGCGCACAGCGCCGCGGCGGCGAGGGCGCTTGGCTTTGCAGATCCGCGAAAGCTCATTGCAGACGATCGTAAGCGGTCGTGACGACGGCAGCATCCGCGGGGGTCTCCGAGATCGCCCCGAACGCGCGAAACAACAGCCCGATCGCTCCTATCGCCGCAAGCGCACCGACGATCAGCAGCAGAGTTTGCCCCACCGACCAACCCTCGAGCGCCCCGAACGCGATCGAGTTGTTCAGGGAGTGCGTAGCGATGCACGGATACAGCGAGCCGGTGCGGCGGTAGAGCAGACACAGCATGAATCCGAGCACACCGAGCGGAACGAGGTCAATGACTGGCGCCGAACCTGCGTGCACGCCGCCAAACAGGACTCCCGTCAGCAGCGCGCCCGGTAGCCAGCCCCTCCATTTGGAGAGCGCTGGGAAAATGTAGCCTCGGAACAGGGTCTCCTCGCAGATCGGCGCGATCGTCGTCGTGAGCAGCGCACTCAGCGCGAGCAGCAGCGTCGTTTCGTTCGCGCCGAGTTGTTTGAGCAATTCCTCCTTGGTGCTTTCGTTGAGCACAGCCGCCCACACGGCGCTGGCAAGGAAAAACACCACATACGTGATCACCACCGCCAGCACCGCGCGCCACCAGCCAGGGGCCGGCGGACGATAGCCGAGCTGCCAGGAGCGCACCGTTCGCCCGCCGAGCTGCGCAAACAAGATGACTGTCAGCACGAACACGACGTCCTGCACCACGGTGTCGGCCAACTCGATGCCGGGCGGAGTGTGTTCGCTGCTGATTTTCACCCCGAGCGCAAGCGCGGGGATATCCACGATCAGCCCGCCCACCAGCGCGAGCGCGAGCGCGGCCGCTAGCGCAGCAAAGCCCGTCCAAGCTCGCCAGTCGTTTGCCGGCAGCCCAACCCAGGAGCCACTCACGAACATCCGCTGGGAGGCGTCGGGCCCGGGCGGCGCGGGTTCGAGCGACCAGCCCACAGGCGATCCGGTGTCCGGCGAGGAGGGCTCCGCCGACCCCGCGTGGCCTTCAAGTGGCTCGTCCATGCTCACGCCACCCAATGCCAGGTCGCAAACTCGCCGACGAAGAACGCCATCGCCACACCGGAGCACACCAACACCGCACGCTGGAGCATCAGCGGACGCAACGAGAGGCGCACCGCGAACCATATGGTCAGCGGAAACAGCACGAGCAGAAAGCGCGGTAGCGACATCAGCGGCTGGGGCGCAACCGGATAGGACAACGGCAATGCGAGTGCCGCGAGTACATATGCGCCGTACGCGAGAGGCAGCAATCGCAGCACGCCAACCGTTGCCGGTATCGCCGCGAGCAGGAACGCGAACAGCAGCAGGTTGTGTCCCGCGTCGATGAACGGACTACCGCCCGCGGCCGGATAGTAGACGTGGTGGCGCTGGAAGGAGAGCAGCTGGCGCAAACCCTCGAACGCCGCCTTCGCACCGTCCCACACCCCGCCGAAGGGTGCGGCGAAGTGCCGGCTCCACACCGCCTCGGCGTGAAACGGCGCGAGCGCGTCGCCGCCGGCGAGCGCGAGGTGGACCATATACAGACCAAGCCCGACTGGCGCGAGCGCGATCCACAGCGCGTCCGCTCGCAAGCGATAACGCGGGCGCAACCCGCGCGCAAGCGGGAAGTCGGCGGGGCGATCCTCGCGCGGGCCATACAGATAGAGCAGCGCGATCGGCAACATCAACACGATGCCAGTACTGCGCGTCGCCCCCGCGAGCGCGGCGAGCAGCGCCGCGCTCGCCCACCGACCTCGGCGTGCGCATAGAAACACGCCGACCGACAGCGCCATGTACAGCGACTCGCTGTAGATGGCCGAAAAGAAGAACGCCATCGGTGCAAACGCCGTAAGCAGGACCGCCAAGCGCGCCGCCTCGCGAGGATCGAGCTTGCCCGGCAACGCATCGCGCAAGCGGGCGACTTCGAGCGTGCTCAGGCGGTGCAGTCCATACAGGGCCGCGGCAAACGCCGACAGCGACAGCACCACGCCCGCGATCACGGGCGCAAAGCCGATATCGGAAAGGGCGCGCAGTCCCACCGGATAGAGCGGGAAGAAGGCGGTGCGCGAGGCGGTCAGGGAGCCAAGCTCCGGCCGGTAGCCATAGTGCGCGATCGTCAAGTACCAAGCCGCGTCCCAGCGCGCGGCGGGGGCAGCGAGGGCGTTGCCGAGCCAGCCAAAGCCACTTGTCGATCCCGGCGGATTGAAGGCGTGACGCGCCGGGCCGAACCCGAGCATCGCGACGGCTCCAGCGCCCGCCACCCACACCAACAGCCGCGAGCACCACAGTGCGCGCCACACGTCGCGTATCGCGACGGTACGCTCGCCGCTAGCTGCCCGGGCGCGCTCGGTCAGCGAGCCACGGGGTAGGACAGAGCCCGCCGAGACGACGAGGTCGCTCGGGGGATCTGCGATAGCCATCTTGGCGGTGTCGGAGCTCATCGTGGGGGTGGCGCGAGGCGTAGGCGACAGCCGCGCTACTGGCAGGAAATCACACCCCGAGACGGTACAGTCACAGTCGGGGGCGAGTGAGATGTCAAGACAAGCAAGACAGCGCCGCAGGCGCCGCAATCGCTCAGGGCCTTCGCGCTTCGTGTTTATCGGTCTGGCCGGACTCGCCGGCGCGATTGCGATCGGCGCGATTGCGGCCGTCGGCTACGTCCTCTCGGTCGCCCAGTCAGCGCCGAGCCTGGCGTCGCTGAAAGCAAGCATCGCCGGCGCCTCCTCGCAGGTGTTCGCCGCCAACGGCACGCGACTGGGCTTCATCCAGTCCGACGAACTGCGCACGCCGATCGAGACCTCGCAGATGCCAAGCCACCTGCGCAACGCGACAATCGCGATCGAGGACCAGCGCTTCTATAAGAACAACGGCGTGGATTTGACCGGCATCTTCCGCTCGGCGGTCAAGGACACCCTGAACGGGCAAACACTCCAGGGCGCCTCCACGATCACGATGCAGCTGATGCGCAACCTGTATCTCGGCAGCGACACCCACTCCTTCAAGCAAAAGATCGAGGAGGCGAAGCTCGCGATCGAATACACCAAACACCACAGCAAGCAGTCGATCCTCACCGACTACCTGAACACAGTCGCCTACGGCACCGTCGGTGGGCAAACCGCGCTCGGCGTGCAGGCGGCCTCGCGGATCTTCTTCGACAAGAGCGCCTCCCAGCTCAATCTTCAGCAGAGCGCACTACTGGCAGGACTACCGCAGGCGCCCTCGCAATACAACCCGTTCCTGTACCCGGCAGCGGCGCGCACGCGCCGCAACGAGGTGCTCGCCAAGATGGCCGAACTGCGCTACATCACTCGTGCGCAGGCCGCAGTGACGGAGCGAGCGCCCCTGGAAGTGCAGCACGGCAACTTCTACACCCAGCGCCAGGAAGGCTTCTTCTTCGAATTCGTGCACCGTCAGCTGGTCGAACGCTACGGGCTCAACCAGGTCGAGAAGGGGGGCCTGAAGGTGTACACGACGATCGACCTCAACATGCAGCGCGAGGCGCGCAAGGCAATCGCCGAAATCCTTGACGAGCCGGGCGACCCGGCGTCGGCGATCGTCACGATCAACCCGCACAACGGCGACATCGAGGCGATGGCGGAGTCTGAGAGCTACGACCAATCGCAGTACAACCTCGCGGCCGAAGGCCACCGTCAGGCCGGCTCGACGTTCAAGGCGATAGTTCTCGCCGACGCACTGTCCAGGGGCGTGGATCCAAACAGCACCTACTACCTCTCGCACACGCTCGCGCCCGGCTGGCTCCCCGCCTATCCCACCTACGAAGTTAAAACGTTCGAGAACACCTCGCTCAACAAGTCGATCAACCTGGTGCAGGCGACGCTCGCCTCCGACAACACCGTCTATGCCCAGCTGGCGGCCGATCTTGGCGAGGAAACCGTCACGCAGATGGCTTACAAGATGGGCGTAAAAGAGCATCTGGACAGCTACCCGGCCGAGGCGCTCGGCGGCCTGACGGTGGGGGTGAGCCCGCTTGAAATGGCCGATGTCTACGCGACGCTCGCCGACGGCGGCTACCGCAACACGCCGATCGCGATCACGAAGGTCGTGTTTCCCGACGGCTACACCGACACCAACTGGGGCACCCCGCACCGCGTCAAGGTGCTCTCCAACGGAGTAACCGCCGAGGAGACGGAAATCCTGCACGAGAACGTCGAGAGCGGCACGGCCACGCGTTCGGCGATCGACTGCCCGACAGCCGCCAAGACCGGTACCACCAGCGAATTCACCGACGCCTGGCTCGACGGATACATGCCCAACTACTCGACCTCAGTTTGGATGGGCTACCCCAACAAGGCGATCCCGATGACCGACGTGCACGGGGAGGCTCAGCAGGGCGGCTACCTGGCAGCAGAAATCTGGCACACCTACATGGCGGCAGCAACCGAAGGCCAGCCGTGCGTCCCGTTCCCCTCGCCCACCGAACCGATCTCCTACCAGCCGTTCTTCGGCAAATACGCGACCACGGGCGCCGCATCGGTAAAAACCCCCTACGAAGGCGAACAAACCACGGAC
>DATNKN010000437.1:0-4267 GCA_035603375.1 Solirubrobacteraceae bacterium | reverse complement strand
CGCGACGGCTCGTGGGCGCCGGGCCGGCCATCGCCGGGCGCACCCGGCGCCTCGGCCTGTGCCCCAGTCGGAGACACCGGCTTCCAGAACGCCGTGTAGTCGATACGCGGGTTGCCGCGCCTTGAGCCACACTGCAGGCAGTAGCGCTGATCCTCGAGCAGCGTCGCGCCGCAGCTCGCGCACGGGTCGGTGGAGGTGCCGGGAGCGCCGGCGCCTGTCTGGTTGTGTGGGTTCTCTGGGGTCATCGTCGTGTCGTGTGGGTGGCGTCTTTTGCCCGAGTGCGCTCCTTACGGCGGTCTCTCGTGTTCAGGGCCAAGACGGTCATCCTCATAAAATAGCTAATCCTGATCTTATTTATGCAGAATATGCTAGGCTGGCCGAAATCAAGCTGTCAACAATTCGAACGGAGACCCCAGTCAAATGCACCGATCTCGCCGTGTCGCCGCCTTCCTCGCGGCGACGTTCACGCTCTCGATAGCGCTCCCGGCGCTCGCGCTCGCGACGGGTACGATCACGATCAGCGGCGCCACCGCATCGGCGCCCCTGGTCCAGCTGCTCGCACAGAAGTACGAGAAGCTCAACAAAAAGGTCAAGATCAAAATCACCCAAGGCGGCACGCAGGTCGGGATCAACGACGTCGCCGCCGGGCGCGTGTCGATCGCCGACGTATCGCGCGATCCGCTGCCGACCGACCCCACGGGACTCGACTTCTACCCGGTCGCCAAGTACTACCTCTGCGTGGTGACCAACAGCGCCAACACGCTGTCCAGCCTCACGCAGGCGCAGGTGGAATCGATCTTCACGGGCAAGACCCGCGAATGGTCGAAGGTGGCGGGCTCCAAAGCCAGCGGTCCGATCGACATCATCAGCCGTAACTCCACGGCGGGCACGCTCAGCAACTTCACGACGCTCCTGATGGGCGGCAAGAAAGTGTCAACGCTTGCAAGCGAAGAGTCCTCCGAGGGACTGCAGCGTCAGGCGATCGAAAAAGATCCCAACTCGATTGGCTTCCTCTCCGGGTACTTCGCCAGCAAAGGCGTCAACGACGTCGCCTTCAACGGCGTTGGCTGCACGCTGGCCAACGCAACCTCCGGAAGCTACGCGGGTGTCGCGCGCTTCTATGAGGTGACGAAGGGCAAAGCCACCGGTGCCGCCTCGGCGTTCATCGGCTGGATCGAGAACAGCGCGGCAGCGCAGAAGATCATCTCGACGCAATGGATCTCCCTCAAGTAGGAAATCCACCGACCAGCAACCGACCGATCCGCCTGTTGGTGCGCTTGCGCCAACCGTGGTCGGACCACCGCGCCGAGCTGACGCTCGGCGCGGTGTCGTTGCTGGCCGGGCTGGCGATCGCCGGGATGGTCGTGTTCGTCGCGGTTCACGCGTGGCCGACGTTCCAGCACAACGGCCTCAGCTGGCTGGGCTCGGGTGGGAACCTCGACAGCCAGCTGCAGCGAATGACCGAAACGAGCGTGCACCCGCCCGCCTCCGCCTACCACGTGCGGGCATGGCCGGTCATCTACGGCACGGTGCTGACCACGACGTTCGCGCTGGTCATCGCGCTGCCGCTCGCGCTGCTGTCCTCGATCTTCATCGTCGAGTTCGCGCCGGTGTGGTTGCGGGGCGCGATGATCCCGGTCGTGCGCCTGCTCGCCTCGGTGCCGTCGGTGATCTACGGGCTGATCGGGATTCTCGTGCTGGTGCCGTTCGTCGGCAACCACCTGATCACGATCCCGGAGAAGACCTCGGTGCAGAACACGGTCGAGCTGACAGGCGGCAGCCTGCTTGTCGTGTCGGTGATCCTCGCCGTGATGATCACCCCGATCATGGTCGCGCTGATCAGCGCGGCGCTTGCCGGCGTGCCCGCCTCCTGGCGCGAGGGGGCGATGGCGCTCGGCGTGCATCGCCTGCGCGCAACGCTCGCGGTCAGCCTGAAGGCGATTCGCCCCGCGATCGTGGCTGCCACTGCGCTCGCGTGCGCGCGCGCTCTCGGCGAGGTGATCGTCGTCTCGATGGTCGCGGGCGACGTGTCGTTCGCTCCGAGCTTCGCGCACGGGCCGCTGATCTTCCTGTTCGAGCCGCTGCGCACGCTCGGCAGCGCGATCGTCGATAACCGCGAAGCCTTCTTCGGTGGGGCACCGGCGCTGAGTGCGACGCTGTATGCGTTCGCGCTGTTGTTGTTGCTCTCCGCCATCGCCCTGTCGCTAGGTGCGTATCTCATCAAGCTGCCCTTGCGCAAGTACCAGCTGCGATGAGCAACATCGACACCACACATCTCCCTCGGGTTCTCCAATGAACGCGTTTGCCTCCCCATTCTCGACCGAGCCGACCGAGGCACCGCGCCCGAGTCGCGGTCGCGGCTCCTCGATGCGGGAATGGCGCCTACTCGACCGTGCGATCTATCTCGCGGCATGGGCCGCCGGGCTTGGCTTGTGCCTGGTGACGGGTGCGATCGTCGTGTATATGGGCGTGCGCGGCATTCAATACCTGCGCCCGGAGCTGCTCGTCACCAGGCCGCGGATCGCCGAAGACGGGGCTGTCTCCGGCGGCTTCCTGGACCCGCTGATCGGCACCGCCGTGCTGACCGCGATCGGGGTCGCGATCGCGCTGCCGGTCGGCGTGTGCAGTGCCGTGTGGATCGTCGAGTACGGGCGCCCGTCGTGGCTGGCGCGGATGGTCGAGTCCTCGATCGAGATCGTCGCCGGCACGCCCGACATCGTGATCGCGATCTTCGGCTTGGCGATCTTCGAGCTGAGCTTCATGGGCCCGCTCTCGAGCACCTCGGAAACCGGCGTGGTGCTGGGCCGCTCGTTCATCGCGGCGGGCACGATGATGTCGATGATCGCTCTGCCGCCGCTGTATGCGGCCACTCGCGACGGCTTGCAGGCAGTGCCCGCGCACATGCGCGAGGCGGCGTTTGCGCTCGGCAAGACACGCATCGCGACCATCCGCCGCGTACTGCTGCCCAGCGTGCGCACCAACATCGCCACTGGCACGACGCTCGGCATCAGCCGCATCATCGGCGACACGGCGATCGTGCTGATTCTGCTCGCCGCGTCGCTGCGCAACGAACCGGCCGGCTCGATCCCAATCCTCAGCTTTCTGCGCGGCACGGGCTCGACGCTGACCACCTACGTGTACGACAACTCGCCCGCCGGCGAAGGCAAGTCGCCCAACAACGCCTACGCGGCCGCGTTCGTGCTGCTGCTGTTCATCCTCCTGCTCAACTGGGTCGTCGGACGGATCAGCAGCGCTCACGCGCGCAACAGCGGCTTCGATGCGGGCAGGGGGCTATGAGTCGCCCCGTCTCAGCCGCCGGCCCGCATCTTCCGCTCGCGGCGGGGTTTGATCGACCGGCTTTGACAACGCTACTATTGATGACTAACCTGATTAGTCCGATGGAGAATATGTCCGATGAGCACCGATAAGACACTGCTCGCTCCCTGGAGCCCGCTCGACGCGGCGTGGCCCGAGCACGCGCCGGCACCCGTGCGTGCGGGCGGCAGGCCCGACTCGATCGTGTCGCCGGCGCCCGACTCGATCCTCCCGCCCGGGCCGCAGCCGGCAGGCGCAAACGCCGTGGTGCCGCCGGTGCGCACGATCGTGCTCGACCGCCCCCCCACCGCGGTGGCGCCGCCCCAGCAGCGCGAGGCGATCCGCTCCGCGCTCACTGCTCAGGGCCCCGAGCGGCTGAGCCTGCGCGACGTGAGCATCTATTACGGCGAGCAGCGCGCCGTCAACTCGGTGTCGCTGTCGATCCACCAGGGCGAGGTGCTCGCGCTGATCGGTCCTTCCGGCTGTGGCAAGACGAGCCTCTTGCGCACGCTCAACCGGCTCACCGAGTTGACGCCGAGCGCGTCGCGCTCGGGCGAGATACTGCTCGATGGCCAGGACGTGCACGCGCTGCGCGACACGACACTGCGCTCGCGCGTGGCGATGGTCTTCCAGCAGCCCAACCCGTTTCCGATGTCGATCTTCGACAACGTCGCGTTTGCGCTGCGCGAGCAGTCGCGCAAGAAGCCGCGCCGACGCGAGCTGGAGCCCCTGGTCGTGGACGCGCTGCGTCGCGCCGGGCTCTACGACGAGCTTGGCGGCGACCTCGACCGCCCCGCCCTGCGCCTCTCCGGCGGTCAGCAGCAGCGGCTGTGCATCGCGCGCGCGATCGCGATGCGCCCCGAGGTGTTGCTGATGGACGAGCCGTGTAGCGCGCTCGACCCGATCTCCACCGGCGTGATCGAGGAGCTGATCGGCGAACTGCGGCGTGAGC
>DATNKN010000432.1:0-3309 GCA_035603375.1 Solirubrobacteraceae bacterium | reverse complement strand
CGCGTGCTGCTCTCCAGCAGCGGGGAGCGCAGCACGCCTTGTCGACCGGGAACCAGTTCTCTGCATGTCGTCACCTCCGATCCTGACGCTGTGATGAAGCGAGCGCTCTCGGTTGGCGCCACGGTCGTGCACCCACTCGTGGACCAGACCGACTACCCATCCCGCGACTGCACTGTGGAAGACCCGGACGGAAACCACTGGACATTCGCGACGTTCGCCGGCTGACAAAACCCAACGTCCGGGGACACGACATGGCCAACGCCGGTAGGCGTGCGTCGCGGCGTCGCGCTGCTGGGCGGAAGCGAGAGCGGACCGCGCGATCGCTGACACGCGGAAGCGGCGATGGGCGGCGGTCTGGTGGTGACTGCTCTCGTGGTATGCGAAGCGGCTGTCCCGGCCTGTCGCTGCTGCCCGAAAGTCCACTGGCGGATCGCCGACTAACGTCGAGCCCGACTGCGACCGATACATAACAACCGACCCGAGCGTGCGCTAGCGGATCGGATGGCAGCGCCAACCCTCGACCGACGGAGCAGCGATGACCGAGCCCGCCCGACGTGGTGCCTAGGCGATGACCGCTTTGGGGGGACCAGCCGGTCCCCGTACACACGCTCGCGTGTCGCGCGTCCGAATATCTCGGTTGATGGGCTTGATTGCCATCGCGTGCCTCACTCTGACCGTGGGCTCAGCTACCACGCCCGCTTGGGCGCACGGAGCTCCGCTCCCGGACTGCGCCCACTATGCGAACTATACGGGCAGTGGAATCCCGCCGGGCAGCGGCATCCCGCCGTGGGGATTCCACGCTTCGCAGTCGTTCCCCGGAGGCGGGAGCGGTTTCGCGTGGGGCTGGGGGGACGTCAATCTGAATACGAGCTGGATCTCCGGCAGGATCTGCCAAGACGTTCACGCTCCTGCGAGCATGATCGCGATGAGGCTCGGGCCGCAGATCAGCTATCAATCCCACTACGCGGTCATGTGGGGCTACCCGGGGAACCTCATCAAGACCTCCTTGACGGTCACCGCGAGCACGGATCCCGCGTGCACGGTCGGGACGCGCGGACACATAACCATGTACGCCAGCTACAACGGGGTCCGCAGCGACAGCATGCAGTTCTTCTTTGACGCCGGCTGCAGCGACCAGGATCACCTCTATCACGGTCCTCAGGTAGTCGCACAAGTCCCACCGCTCTAGGGGGATCATCCCGACCCGCGGCCCCGTTTCGCGCGTTGGAGCAACGCCCGGAAATCTGCCGTTCGTTACCGCTCCCGCCCAAGTCCAATAGCGTCGGGGCTCCGACTAGTGGTGATCGCGCTACGAGGGTGGCGGGTAGGTCGGTCACTGCTGGATGTCGTGGGCTGTCGGGCTTCGGTCGGGCCGGGAGTGTCGTTTTCGCCCTGGTGCCGGCGACAAGATAGGGCCGTAGCGCGGCGCCTCAGTCGCGGAGAACGGCGAGGTCTTCGAAGAGGGCGCGAGCTGTTGCGGTTGCGAGCGCGATGTATTCGGTGAGGAGTCGCTCGTTCGGGGCGTGGACGTTTGCGTCGGGCAGGGCGAAGCCGGTAATGATGGTTGGGATGGCGTGATCGGCGAGCGCGGCGACGATCGGGAGTGTTCCGCCGGATCGGATGAGCGCCGGGCGCACTCCGAGTGCTCTCTCGAACGCTGCGAGCCCGATCCGTATAGCGTCGGCTTCGGGCGGCACGATCCCCGGCCGGGCGGAGGACAGCAGCTCGACCTCGAGCTCGGCTCCCTCGGGCGCCGCCGTCCGGAGGAGGCGCTCGAATGTCTCGGCAATGCCCTCGACGCTCTGCCCCGGGGCGAGGCGGATCGATACGTTCGCGTCAGCCTGAACAGGCAGCACCGTCTTCAGGACTTGGGGAGAGCCCCCGCTCAGGCCGTTGACGTCGAGCGCCGGCTCGGCGAAGGTCCGCAGATAGAACTCCTCGGCAGCGCGCCGATCGGCGGAACGTGCCCCTTGGCGTGAAAGCTCATCAGCACCCGACGGAAGCTCACGCCAACCGGCAAGTTCCTCATCGGTGGGTGCGATGATGCCCACTCGCAACGGCTCTGCTAAGCGACCGTCGCGGGCAATGACCGAGTCGAGCGTCCGGATAAGCGCGTGCACTGCGTTGAGGGCCGCGCCGCCGTAGAGGCCGGAGTGCAGATCGCGCTCGCCGCTGCGCAGGGTGAGATGGAAGTAGACAATCCCGCGAGTGGCTAGGTTGAAGGCGGGGAGGCCGCGTCGGATCATCCCGCTGTCGAAGATGACGGCCGCGTCGCCACCGCGCTCGTCGGCGCCTAGGAACTCGACGATCGAGTGTCCGCCGGTCTCCTCCTCGCCGTCGCAGGCGAAGCGTACGTTGACGGGCAGCGCGCCCTCCGCCGCGAGCTCGCGCGCAGCCGCGAGCAAGGCGTAGAGCTGGCCCTTGTCATCGGCGACGCCACGTCCGTAGAGGTACTCGCCTCGGATTTCGGGCTCGAACGGGGGCGACTCCCATAGCTCCAGCGGGTCGACCGGCTGGACGTCGAAGTGTCCGTAGCAGAGAACAGTCGGTGCGGATTCGGCATCCCGCGAGGCTCGGATCTCCCCGATCGCGAGCGGCTGACCATGCCAATCGACGAGCTCGGCCTCACCGCCCGCGCCGCGAATCACGCCGCACACCCAGTCGCCCGCCGCCCTAACGTCGGCGGCGTGCTCAATCTGAGCACTAACCGACGGGATCCGCAGGAACTCCGCCAACTCCTCGAACCAGCCCTCCACCATCGCCACCCTACCTGCGGTGGATTGCAACCGGGACAAGCGGTGGTGGATCTCGAGGTTGCGCCGTGCCGTCTGAGCGCGCGACAGTCGCGGCATGACCGATCACGCCCAGTCGAACCTATGGTGCCGGCGAGAGCAGCCCGCTCTGGTTGGAGCCCTGTCAGAGTGCACGGCGGCAGCGACACGGCCACGAATTGAACGATCCGACCCGAGAGTCGCCTGGAGCGCAGATGGCGGAGCCGGCCCGCGCGGCGCCGACGCGTCCGGCCGCGAAGCGCGGCGCACCGTTGGCGAGGCATCGACGCGTTGGCAAGCACGCCGACGAAGGGCACGAACTCAGCGTACGCGGGGGTCTAGCGGCCCTCAGCCTCGATGCCCTCTCGAGCGTCGCCTACGGACCCGAGGCGATGGTGCTGGTGCTGATCGCGGCCGGGTCCGGCGCGTTGCGCTTTACGTTGCCGCTGACGCTGGTGATCACCGGGATGTTGGCGCTGCTCGTGATCTCCTACACGCAGGTGATCGCGGCGCATCCGGAGGGCGGTGGTGCATATGC
>DATNKN010000428.1:0-3327 GCA_035603375.1 Solirubrobacteraceae bacterium | reverse complement strand
GGATTCACGCTCACCCAGCGGCGCCCGAGCGTCGGCGGCATGGCACTCACACTGCTCGGCGTGTACTGGATCGGCTTCGCGCTCGCCCACGCGGTGCTGCTGCGCGAACTGCCGCACGGCGAGGGCATCGTCATCGATGTGCTCGTGGGCACCTTTCTCGGCGACACTGGCGCATATCTCGGCGGGCGCCTGTTCGGCAAACGACCACTCGCACCGAGCATCTCGCCCAATAAGACCATCGAGGGCCTGATCGCGGGCGTGGCCTGCTCGGTGCTCGCCGTGTGGTTCGCCGGTCGCTACCAAAGTTGGTTGCCCGGCACGCACGCGCTCGTGCTCGGCGTCGGCGTCGGTGTGTTCGCGCCGATCGGCGACCTGTTCGAGTCGTTCGTCAAGCGCCAGGCCGGTGCCAAGGACACAGGCAGTCTGCTCGGCGCCCACGGAGGGCTGCTCGACCGGCTCGACGCGGTGTTGTTCACGGCGGTCGTCGGCTACTACATATGGTTGGCATATGTCTAGCGCCGCCAAGCGCCTGCTCATTCTTGGCTCGACCGGTTCGATCGGTACGCAGGCGCTCGACGTGCTCGGGCGCAGCGAGGAGCTGGAACTCGTGGGCCTCTCCGCGGAGCGCTCGTGGGAGGCGCTGGTGGAGCAGGCGCGTAGGCATGGCGTGAGCCGGATCGCACTGGCTGACGAGCAGGCGGCCAGCTTTGCCGCCGACGCATGGCCCGAGGGCGAAGTGCTGGGTGGCGCGGAGGGTCTTGTGCGCCTTGTCGTCGAATCGGGCGCCGAGCTTGTGCTCAATGCGCTTGTCGGCTCCGCCGGCTTGGGTCCGACTGTGGCGACGCTCGGGGAGGGCATCGACCTCGCGCTCGCCAATAAGGAGTCGCTCGTGGTTGGCGGCGAGCTGGTGGTGGCGCTTGCCGAAGCCACGGGCGCACAGATCGTGCCCGTGGACTCCGAGCACACAGCACTTCACCAGTTGCTCTCAGGCCAGCCACCGGGGAGCGTCGAGCGTCTCACGATCACCGCCAGCGGTGGTCCTTTCCGCGGTCGCGCACGTGCGCAGCTGGCTGATGTGAGCGTCGAGCAAGCGCTCGCCCACCCAACGTGGGCGATGGGCGGCAAGATCACGATCGACTCGGCGACGCTGATGAACAAGGGCCTCGAGCTGATGGAGGCCCATCACCTCTTCGGCACCCCCTATGCGCAAATCGACGTGGTGGTGCATCCACAGTCGCTGATTCACGGGCTTATACAACTCACAGACGGAGCGATGCTCGCCCATATCGGGCCGAAGGACATGCGCATCGCGATCTCCTACGCGCTGCACGACGCTACTAGCGTGGAGTTGCCGATCGCGCCGCTTGACCTCGTGCAGGTTGGCGCGCTGACGTTCGAACCCGTAGATATCGACGCTTTCCCATGCCTGCGCCTCGCCCGTGAAGCCGCCGAGGCCGGCGGCACAGCGCCATGCGTGCTCAACGCGGCCAACGAGATCGCGGTGCACTCCTTCCTCGCCGGACGCCTGCCGTTCCTAGGTATCGCCGAGGTGATCGAACGCACGCTTGACGTATTGCCCGGCGTGCCGGTTCGCGCGTTTGAGTCGCTATACGAGGCAGACCGGGAAGCCCGCGATACTGCTGAGCAGGTCGTGAACGCGGTGGGCGTCGCGAATCGCTAGCGGCGGGTCACTAGCCACGCGCCTGCCACACTGACACCATGAGCTGGGTGCTGACCATCCTCGGGATCATGGCGCTGATCGTGTTGCACGAGCTGGGCCACTTCGCCGTGGCCAAGGCCGTGGGCATGCGCGTGGAGCGCTTTTCGCTGTTCTTCCCGCCGAAGATCGCCGGGATCAAGCGCGGTGAGACCGAATACATGATCGGCGCGATTCCCGCTGGGGGCTACGTGAAGATCACCGGGATGAATCCTGAGGAGATCAAGACGCTGTCGCCGGAGGTGGCTGCTCGTGCCTACTACAACCAGCCGCCTTGGAAGCGGATCGTGGTGATCCTGGCCGGACCCGGCGTGAACCTGCTGATCGCGTTTCTGCTGTTCTGGGCGGTCCTGGTCAGCGGCAGCCTCAGCGGCGCTGTCACGCTGTCGAACCTGAACCCGAAGACGGAAACGGTCGTTCCGACCACCTCGGTGCAGGCGATCGAGAAGGGCGAGCCGGCCTACGGCGTGCTGAAGCCTGGCGACAAGATCCTTGCCGTGGATGGCCATTCCGTGACGGTGCTCGCGGCCACGAAGGCGATCGCCGCCCATCGCTGCGCCGGCACCCCGACTGACGGTTGCCATGCGCAGACGCCCGTGAAGATCACAATTCGGCGCGCCGGCCGTGTACTGACCGTATCGACCTATCCGCGCTACAACAAGGCTGTGGGGCGCATGCTCGTCGGCTTCGACTTCGGCTATACCGCGAAGTCGTTTGGTGTCTTCTCCGCGGCAGGCACGGCGCTGTCGGAGATGTGGGGGACGACCACGACGATGCTCACGAACATCGGCAAGGCGTTTACCAGCTCGAAGGTGCGCAAAGAATTTCACAGCATCGTGGGGATCACCGAGATCGCCCAGGAAGCTGTCGTCGCGGGGCCGGGCTATGCGCTCGTGTTCCTTGGCTTCGTTTCGCTGGCGCTGGCTGTCATCAACTTGTTCCCATTCCTGCCGTTGGACGGTGGACACGTGCTTTGGGCGGTGGCTGAGAAGCTGCGCGGACGACGCGTGTCGTTGACCGCGATGTGGCGCTTCAGCTCGGTTGGGATTGTGCTGCTGCTTTTCCTGGTCGTGAACGGTGTCCACAATGACATCATTCACCTGGGTGGCTAGCTTGCGCTAGCGGTACCTCCTGCTGGCGGCCGCACACACACCCAGCTCTTGATCAGCGGTCCGACACGCTCGGGCAAGGCCGCTCCGAACAACGCCTCCAGCTCCCGACGCGAGAGTAGTGAGATGTCCTCCCAGTCGCCGGCGGCGCCCAGACGCCAGTAAGGGCGGCGCAATGCCGTCGGCAGCCAGTGGGCGAACGGCAACAGCGCGTGTGGCTCGATCGGGAAGGAGAGAGCCGGTGTCTGCACGAACCAGCCACGACCCACGCGGCGCACCTCGCTCGCGAACGCCTCGCGGCGCTCGGGTACGACGTGCTCGATCACGCTCGAGCAATACACCAGGTCGAACTCGTCATCGGCGAATGGGAGTCCCGCCGCTGCATCCGCACGGACGAACGGCCCCGGGTAGTCGGGCCGCTCGGCGAGGTCCACGCCGGTGATGTCCAGGTCAGGCTCGAGCGCGCGCAAGCCGAGCGCGCCACAGCCGACATCGAGCACA
>DATNKN010000399.1:0-10601 GCA_035603375.1 Solirubrobacteraceae bacterium | reverse complement strand
CCTGGGGATCGGCGCATTTAACTACGCCTTTACGCAGATGTTGCTCGCCACGCACCCCAACATCCTGGTGATCAGGTGACACGCACACGACGAGTCATGGTGGACGCGGACGTGTGCGACTCGTCTTCCGCGTGCGGGGCGATCGGGTGAGCGAACCGCTCCCAGGGCCACGCGACTGGCTGGCCGGCACCGGCGAAATCGGCCACTTCACCACGAACGTCCTGCGCGATGTCGTGGGTTTGCGCGTGTTTCGCTTCTTCGGCGAGGCAGTGCGCCAGTCGGGAATCCTGATCCTCACCTCGACACTGGTCATCTGGGGGCTCCTGTTCATCGTCGGACTGACCGCGTGCGGCATTGAGGCCGCGTACTTCACCCAGTCCACCGGCGCGCCCTCCTACGCGGGCGCGTTCGCGGGATGGTGCGACCTGCGTGAGGCCGTCCCCTACGTGTTCGGCTACATGATGTCGGCGAAGATCGGTACAGGCATCGTGGCCGAGCTTGGCGCGATGCGCATCAACGATGAGATCGATGCGCTGGAAGTGATGGGCATCGACTCGATGTCATACCTGTGCGCCACCCGCCTGTTGGCGGCATGGATGGCGCTGCCATTCGTATACGCGACCGGGATCGGGGTGGCGTTCTTCGCCTCCTACATTGCGGTCGTCCATCAGGTAGCCAGCGTCTCCTCGGGTGGTTACCTGCTGATCTTCTGGCAGTACCAGAACCCGACCGACTACCTCTACAGCATGATCAAGGCGATGACGATGGCCACGGCGATCGTGCTCGTGTCGTGTTATTACGGCTACAACGCTTCCGGGGGGCCCGTGGGCGTGGGCACAGCCACGGCCAAGTCGATGGTGCTCAACCTGGTGCTCGTCACGCTGATCGGGATGCTCGGAACACAGGTGTTTTGGGGAGCAAACCCACGCGCGCCGATCGGGGGGTGAGCCGGGGGCTTGGCGGGCGCGAGCACGGACCCGGGCCCGTAGATCGACGCGCCGCCGGGAGATCGAACGCACCATCGCATGGCTCGCCTGTGCCCCTGAGGGACGGCCCGATTGACCCACCCGCTACGCTGGCGCCATGTCAAAGACGCTCGTGATCGCGGAGAAGCCCTCGGTGGGCCGCGACCTCGCGCGCGTGCTGCCGGGGCCGTTCGCCAAGCAGGAAGGGTGGCTTGAGGGTCCCGACCATGTCATCACGTGGGCTGTGGGCCACCTCGTGCAGCTGGCCGAGCCAGACGAATACGACGCAAAGTACAAGCGCTGGCGGATGCCCGACCTGCCGATCGTGCCGAGCAAGTTCAAGCTCGTGGTGCGTGACGAGCGCTCGCGCAAGCAGATGTCGGTCGTCACCGCCCAGCTCGGGCGCGAGGACGTGTCGTTGGTCGTGAACGCTTGCGACGCTGGGCGCGAGGGCGAGCTGATCTTCGCCTACCTCTACGAGAAGGCAAAAGCCACCAAGCCCGTGCAGCGACTGTGGCTGAACTCGATGACCACGGCCGCCATGAAGAAGGCGTTCGAGTCGCTGCGCCCCGCCGACGACTACGCGCGGCTGGAGCAGGCGGCACGCTCGCGCTCGGAGGCCGACTGGATCGTCGGCATGAACGCCACCCGCGCCGCGTCGATCCGCTTGAAATCCTCGTTCGACGGAGCCGTGTCGCTCGGACGCGTGCAAACGCCGACGCTAGCGATCGTGGCCCGCCGCGAGGAAGAGATCAAAGCGTTCGTGCCCGAGCCCTACTGGCTGGTGGACGCCACGTTCGACGCCGGCCCGCTGGACGGTGCCGCGCCCGCGGCGAGCCCCGGCGAGAGCGCCGACGGTGACGGTGGTCGCGTGTACGAAGGCCGCTTCCATATGGGCGCAAAGCCCCGCATCGCCACCGAGCAGGAGGCGCTTGCGATCGTCGAGGCGTGCGAGGGCAAGCAGGGCACGATCACCAAGCTCGAGAAGAAGGAGCAGCGCGAGCGCGCGCCGATGCTGTACGACCTCACGAGCCTGCAGCGCGACGCCAACACTCGCTATGGCTTCTCCGCGCGGCGCACGCTGGCGGCAGCGCAGCGCTTGTATGAGGAGCACAAGGCGCTCACCTACCCGCGCACCAACTCACGCTACCTGACGACCGACATGGTCGAGGAGATCAAGCCCACGGCTGAGCTGGTGGGAGAGCAGAAGGAATACGCCCAGGCCGCCGCGTATGTGACCGGCCTCGACGTGCTGCCGCTGGCGCGAGTGGTCAATAACGAGAAGGTCACCGACCACCACGCGATCATCCCCACCAAGACCCAGCACGCGGTGGACCGCATGGGCGACGACGACAAACGTGTGTACGACATGGTCGTGCGGCGCTTTCTCGCCGTGTTCCACCCTGAGGCGGTGTTCGAGAACACGCGCGTGGAGACGACCGTGCTGCCGGCGGGCGAAGGGGCCGGTGGGTGCGTGTTTCGCACGCGCGGCAAGCTGTTGCTCGTGCCGGGTTGGCGCGGTGTATACGGGCAGATGCCATCGGAGTCGAAGACGGCGGCCGAGGAAGACGAGGGCACCGACCAGCAGCTGCCGAAGCTGAACGAGGGCGAAAGCGCGCAAACGACTGAGATCGCGAGCGAGCGCAAGGAAACCAAGCCGCCCCGCCGCTACAGCGACGCGTCGCTGCTCGGCGCGATGGAGACGGCCGGCAAGCTGGTCGACGACGACGAGCTGCGCGAGGCGATGAAGGATTCAGGCATCGGCACCCCCGCCACGCGTGCCGCGATCATCGAGCGGCTGATCCAGGTCGGCTACATCGAACGCGAGGGCCGCTCGCTCGTCGCGACCGACAAGGGACTGAACGTGGTGCGGTTGCTCGGCGAGCACGCCCTCACATCCCCCGACATGACCGGCCAGTGGGAGCACCGCCTCGGCAAGATCGAGCGCGGCGAGGACTCGCGCGAGAAGTTCATGGGCGACATCGCCGGGTTCGCCGAGATGACCGTCAAAGAGCTGGACGAAAAACTGAAGGACGTGCGCATCCCGCGCGCCAATCTCGGGCCGTGCCCGATCTGCGGGCACGACATCAAAGAGAATCGCAAGGGCTACTCCTGCTGGGCGCGCGACGATCCAGGGTGCGGCTTTGTGATCTGGAAGGGCAAGTCCGGCAAGCAGTTGTCGATCGCGATCGCCAAGGAGCTGATTCGCGCTGGGCACACCTCCAAGGCGATCAGTGGCTTCAAGGCGCGCAGCGGCCGCGGTTTCCGCGCGCACCTCGCGCTCAGCCAGGACGAAGAGGGCAAGTGGCGCGTTGAGTTCAACGAGCCGTGGGCGCAGGAGGGCGCCAAGCCGCCCGAGTCGGAGACCGATACGGCCGAGGAGGGCCAGGAGGCGGTGGCCGCAAGCGCGGCGTAGCGCGGCGTCGGGCGGGTGCGCGAGGATGGGCTCTTGCCGATCGCGCTCGTAACCGGACCCGCCAACGCGGGCAAGGCGCATGTGGTGCTCGACGCGGTGCGGGGCCACGTCGCGCACGGTGAGGAGCCGCTGCTGATCGTGCCGACCGAGGCCGACCAGGCGCGCTACAGGCGCGAGCTGGCCGAGGGCGGGCTTGCGCTCGGCGTGCGGGTGGAGCGCTTCGAGGGCCTGCTCTCGATTGCCGTCGCGCGCGCCGGACTGGGCGAAGCGCGGATCGGATCGCTCACACGCGAACGTATGCTGGCGCGCCTGGCCGTAGCGCGTCCCGGCATGGCGGCCGCGCTCGCGCGGCTCGTAGCCGAGCTTGAGACTCAGCGTGTCACGCCCGCCCGGCTACGTGGCGCTTTGCGCGCGTGCGAGATCGCGGGGGAGCAACAGCTGACGCTGGAGCGGGTGTGCGATGCGTTTGAGCGCTACCACGAGGCGCTGGCGGGGATCGGACGCGCCGACCACGAGCTGCGTGTCACGAGGGCCCTTGACGCGCTGCGCCGCAAGCCCGCGCTGTGGGGCTCGGCGCCAGTGCTGCTGTATGGGTTCGACGACCTGACCGAGCTGCAGCTGGACGCGATCGTAACGCTTGGTGCGGTGGTTGGAGCGCGCGTGACGGTGTCGCTTTCCTACGAGCCCGGTCGCGTCGTGTTTGCCGGGCGCGCCGGCACGTTTCAGCGGCTCGCGCCGCTTGCCGAGACCCACACCGAGCTTGGCCCGCGCGCGGACCACTACGCCTCTGCCTCGCGCGAGGCGCTGCACCACCTGGAGCGTTCGCTGCTCGGCGACGACGCGGCGCGGATCGATGCGGGCGGGGCGGTCAGGCTGCTGGAGGGCGGCAGTCCGCGCGCCGAGCTGGAACTCGTCGCGCGGGAGGTGCGCTCGCTGCTGGATGGCGGCGTGCCGGGAGAGGAGATAGCGATCGTGCACCGCGCGCCCGACACTGTTGCGGGGTTGCTCGGCGAAGTGTTGGAGCGTTACGGCGTCCCGTACGCGATGCGCCGACGCGGGCTCTTCGCACACACAGCGCTTGGGCGGGGGCTGCTCGGGCTGTTGCGCTGCGCCGTCGGCGAAGGGAAGTCGGGCGACCTGCTCGCTTGGTTGCGCGCCCCCGGAGTGCTCGATCGCGCGGAGCTGGCGGATCGGTTGGAGGCGAGCGCTCGCCGGCAGGGCGTAGAGGACGCGGAGGGTGCCCGCGGGCTGTGGGAGGCCGAGCACTGGCCGCTCGATCGGATCGACCGCACGTGCGAAGCCGCCGCTGCGGGGGTGCCGGCGCTGGCCGACGCGCTTGTCGGGGAGCTTGAGCGTCTGTTCTGCGCGCCCCGGCGCTCCGAGGCGGCGGTCCTTGGCGCGGATGAGCTGGTCGAGGCGCGCGCGCTGGTGGCCGGCCGTCGCGCACTTGAGCAGCTGCGCGAGCTGGCGCGAGCGGCACCGGCGCTTGCGCCCTCGCCCGAAGATCTGATCGACGTGCTCGGGCGACTTGAGCTTGAGGGCGCCAGACACTCGGGGGGCTGGGCCGATGGCGCGGTTGGGGTCGATCGCACGGGCGCGGTTCTCGTCGTGGACCCGCTTTCGCTGCGCGCGCGGCGCGTGCGAATGGTGTTCCTGTGCGGGCTGATCGAGGGTGTGTTTCCCGCGCCCGCCCGGCCCCACCCGGTGCTCGGCGAGGATGAGCGTCGCCGCCTCGCGCACGCATCGGGGCTGGTGCTGCGCGGCGAGCCGGACGCGCTGGCGGCCGAGCGCTACCTGCTCTACGCGCTGGCCTCGCGCCCCGAGGAGCGCTTTACGCTCAGCTGGCACACGGCCGGCGAAGACGGCACACCGCTGGCGCCCTCGCTGTTTCTCGACGACGTGTGCGACCTGTTCTCGCCCGGGCTGCGTGAGGGCGCGCTGCACCGTCCCGCGGGCACGGCGCCCGGCGAGCGCATTGCGCTAGCTGACCACAAGGCCGGCTTGTCGGAGCAGGACGCTCCAGCCGGCTTGCCGTTGATGCGCGGGTCGGCGCCTGGGCGTGGCGGCGCCGGCGCACGGCCACGCCCGATTCGCCCGCCGCGCGAGGAGCGTGTGCTCGCCGAGCTGCGCGCGCGCGTGTTGTGGTCGGCGTCTTCGCTTGAGAGCTGGGCCGGCTGTCCGGTCAGGTGGTTTGTCGAGCGGTTGCTGCGCGGCGAGGACATCGAGCCGGACCCCGAGCCACTCGCGCGCGGTGCGCTCGCGCACGCGGTCTTGAAGCAAACGCTCGAGCGCTTGCGCGAGCGCACGGGCTCGGCGCGTCTCACGCCAGCGAGCGTTGGCCTCGCCAAGCGGCTGCTGGGCGAGGCGCTGATCGAGCAGGAGCAGGCCCACCCGCTGTCGCGCTCGCCCGAGCGCGTGCCGGGCGCGCGCCGACGCCTGGCGGCCGAGTTGGAGCGCTATCTGGAGAGCGCGGCCGAGCAAGCGAGCCCGCTGGAGCCGACGTATCTTGAGCTTGAGTTCGGGTTTGGGGGCGAGGCGAGCGACGGGCGCTCCGGACCCGGTGTCGGCACGGCAGGCGATGTGCGTTCGGGGCAAGGCGCGGAGGAACCCCATCCCTTGCCACCGCTCGATCTCGGAGACGGCGTGCTGTTGCGCGGGCGCATCGATCGCGTCGATGTCGGACCCGGCGGCGAGGCGGTGGTTTACGACTACAAGGCCCGCTCCGCGCCGCCGAGCGCGAGGTGGGTTCGCGATGGTCAGTGGCAGGTGGCGCTGTACATGCGCGCGGTGCAAGCCCTGCTCGGGCGCACCCCCGTCGGCGGCTTCTATCAACCGCTCGCCGGCAGGGACATTCGCCCGCGCGGAGCGCTCAGCAGCGACGGCGACGTCGAGCTTGACGTCGTGCGTACCGACAGGGTCGACGGCGACGCGCTTCAGCAGCTTCTGGACGAGTGCGTGGCAGCAGCACGCGCGGCCGCAGGCGAGGCCCGCTCGGGGGCGCTCACGCCACGACCGGACACATGCGCATATGGCGGCGGATGCGCATACCCCACGATCTGCCGCTGCGGGCGCTGAGGTCCGTGTGCGAGTGCTGACAGAAGAGCAGGAGCAGGCGGTCGCCCGGCGCGAAGGCTCGCTGCTGCTCGCTGCCGGCGCCGGCAGCGGCAAGACATCCGTGCTGGTCGAGCGCTTCGTGCGGGCCGTGCGCGAGGATGGCGTCGCGCCGGGGCGAATTCTCGCGATCACGTTCACCGAGCGCGCCGCCGGCGAGCTGCGCGAGCGGGTTCGTGCGCGCTTGCTGGAGCTTGGCGAGCGCGACCGCGCGCGTGAAGCGGAGGCGGCGAACGTATGCACGTTCCACGGTTTCTGTGCGCGACTGCTGCGCGGGCATCCGCTGCAGGCCGGAGTCGAGCCCGGCTTCGAAATCCTGGATGAGAATTTTTCCGGGCGCCTGCGGGTGCTCGCGTTCGCCGACGCCCTCGCTCAGTTCCTCGACGGCGAACGTGCCGACGCTGTTGATCTCGTCGCGGCCTACGACGCCGACCCGTTGCGCGCGATGGTGCTCGCGGCGCACGCACAGTTGCGCAGCCAGGGACAGAGCACCCCACGGCTTCCGATCGTGGCTGAGGAGGAGGAGGCGGCGGGGGAGGAGGCGGCGACGCGGGCCTGTGCGTTGATCGGCGAGCTGCTAGAGCTCCTCGACACCGCCTACGCCCGGCGCAAGCACGCGCGTGGCGCGCTCGACTTCGACGACCTGGAGCTGGACGTGCGCGACCTGTTGCAGCGCCGCGCGGACGTTCGTCAAGCGTGGGCCGAGCGCTTCGAGCTGTTGATGGTGGACGAGTTTCAGGACTCCAACCCACGCCAGCTGGAGGTGCTTGCTGCGCTTGACCGCGACAACCTGTTCACCGTCGGCGACCAGTTGCAGTCGATCTACAGCTTCCGCCACGCCGACGTCAGCCTCTTCCGCGAGCGCCACGCGCGCCTCTCCGAGCGGGGCGCGACCCTCGCCCTGACACGCAACTTCCGCAGCCGCCCGGCGATTCTCGCGGCCGTCGAGCGGATCTTCGCGCCGCGGATGGGCGAGCGTTTCGCGCCGCTGTCCCCCGCGCGCTCCGAAGGCGAGGAGGAGCCGGTCGTCGAGCTGCTGTTGACCGACAAGCGCGGTTGGGAGTGCGAGCCCGCCGCCGGCAACGCCCGCGTGGGGTATGACGCGCTCGAGGGCCTACCCGAGGCGACCCCCTGGCGCCAGGCCGAAGCGCGACTGCTCGCCGCCCGCTTGGCGGAGCTGGTGGCCGACGGGCAGGCACGAGCGGGGGAGATCGTCGTGCTGTTGCGCTCGCTCAGCGACCTGCCGGTCTATGAGAGTGCGCTGCGTGCCCGTGGGTTGCCGACGCTCGCGGGTGTCGGTGGCTTTTGGGGCCATCAGCAGGTCGGCGACCTGCTCGCGTGGCTGCGGGCGCTGGCCAACCCGCTTGACGAGTTGGCGCTCTACTCGACACTCGCCTCGCCGCTTGTCGGCGTATCGAGTGACGGGCTCGCGCTGATCGCGAGCGCCGCGCGAGAGCGGCGGGTCGGCGTGTGGCACGCGATGAGCGAGGGCGCCGGCGACCTGCAGGACGTGCTCCCCGAGGCCGACCGCGAGCGTGTTGGTGCCTTTTGCGAGCTGCTCGCCGCGGAGCGTCAAGCGATGGCCCTGCACCCGATCGCCGAGCTGTTGCGCCGAGCGATTGCCGCCACCGGCTATGAGGCGCACGTGCTGTCGCTGGACTGGGGCGAGCGACGACTGGCGAATGTGCACAAGCTCGTGGGACTGGCGCGGCGCTTCGAAGCGCGCGAGGGGCGCGAACTGCGTGGCTTTCTCGACCACGTTGCCCATGCCGAACTCGGGCGCGAGGCCAACGCGCCGGTGGGCGACGGCGAATTCGACGCGGTGCGTCTGATGAGCATCCACGCCTCCAAGGGCCTGGAGTTCCCGGTCGTGTGCGTGGCGGATTTGGGGCGCGAACCGAACGTGCGCGCGCCCGACCTGCTGGTGGATGGGGCGCCTCGGGGGACAGGGTCGGCGGGGCGAGTCGGGTTGCGGCTGCGCGTGCTCGGCAACCCCGAGGCCGTGCCGGCGCTGCACTACGAGGAGCTGCGCGAGACACGGGCGCTCGCCCAGGAAGAGGAGGAGGATCGCGTGCTGTATGTGGCGTGCACACGTGCCGAGAACCGCCTGTTGCTCAGCGGCACGGTCGCGTTTGAGCGCTGGCCGGCGGCCAAGCCGGGTGTGGCGCCGATCGCGTGGCTGGCGCCCGCGCTCGTGCCAGACGCGTCGGGACTTGCCGCCGGAGATCCGCGCCTGCAAGGTGCGCTCAGCATCGATACCGGCGGCGGGTTGCTGGTGCGCTGCGTGTTCAACGCGCCCGTCCTCGCTGAGGATGTCGCCGTCGGAGGGGTCGCCAAGGGGGCCGTACGCGCGCCGACGCCGGAGCCTGGAGGTGCATCGTCGGTGCCTGACGCTGGGGCGCGAGGGAACGGCGATAGAGCGCCGGAGCCCGGTGAAATGGAATCGGAGTCGGCAGGACTATCCGGGGTGCTGGGGCCAGTGCTCGCTGGGGGCGCGGCGATGCGGGTCGCGCCCCCCACTACCTCCAAGCCGCTGCCGGTGTCCGACCCGGACACAACCATGAGCTACACCTCGCTTGCCGAGCTCGAGCGCTGCGGCTATCGCTACTACCTGGAACGCGTGCTGCGGCTCCCCGAGAACCGCGCGGCGGCGCACCCCAGTCGGCCCGGCGCCGAGGACGCCGGGATCGAGGCGCGTCTGCGCGGCACGATCGTGCACATGCTGCTCGAGTCGGTCGATTTCACGCGCCCGCGCCCGCCGTCGGCACGCGACGTTGCACTCGTAGCGCGCCAGATCGGCGCGAAGCTCGCGCCCGCCGCGCGTGAGGAGATCGCGGCACTGATCGCCAGAGCGCTCGATTCCGAGCCGGCGCTGGTGCTCGCCCGCGCCCGCCGCGCGCGAAGCGAGCATCCGTTCGCGTTTTCCCTGGGGGCGGGGGAGCCGCTGGTGACGGGCGTACTCGACCTGATCGTCGAACGCGCAGATGGCACGAGCTTGATCGTCGACTACAAGAGCGACCGCCTCTCCGGCCTGAGGGGCGCACCCAAAGGGCACACACCGGGCGGGCGCGCGGAGGGAGGAAGCGAGGAGGATCTAGAGCGGCTCGTGCAGCGCGACTATGGTTTTCAGCGGCTGCTGTACGCGCTGGCGGCGATTGAAGACGGCGCGCGCGAGGTCGAGGTGGCGCACTGGTTCCTGGAACGCCCGAACGAGTGGGCCTCAGCCTGCTTCCAATTGAGCGAAAGCGATCGATTGCGCGAACTACTGCTCGAGCGCATCGCGCGCGTGCGCGCACGGGGCTTCGCGGTGACGAGTGCGCCGCACAGGGGGATCTGCCTTACCTGCCCGGGTCGGCAGGGTCTCTGCCAATGGGGGGAAACCCGCACGATGAGTGCGCGATCCCCCACATTGGAATCTGACGAGATAGGGGGTAGTCTCAACGATTGAATCGCTTGGCTTTGCATTGGGCGAAGGCAACGAGTCAGAGGAGGAAGCTGATGGCGACGGCGACCGACAGACCAGCGGCGACAGTCACGCATACGCCGGTGGTTCTTTCTGACCTTGAGTTGTTCGCTCGCGCCCGGATCGACGGGGATCGTCATGCTCGCGAGCTTCTGATCGAGCGCTATCTGCCGCTCGCACGCCGCCTGGCGCGTCGCTATCAGCACACCGACGAGCCGATCGACGATCTCATCCAGGTCGCCTCGATCGGCTTGCTCAAGGCGGTGGACCGTTTCGATTGCTCGCGCGAAGTGATGTTCTCAAGCTATGCGGTGCCAACGATACTCGGCGAGCTCAAGCGCCATTTCCGCGACCGCACGTGGTCGGTGCGCGTGCCGCGCGACCTACAGGAGATGGCGCTGCGGGTCGATCAGATGGTCGCGAGGTTGTCGCTCGGCCAGCGGCGCTCCCCCTCGGTCGGGGAGATAGCGCGAGCCGTCGAAGCTTCCGAGGAGCAGGTGCTCGAGGCGCTCGAGGCGATGGGCTCATATCGAGCTGGCTCGCTCGACGCGCCGCGCTCCAGCAGAGACGAAGAGACCCAGAGCGTCGCTGAGACGCTTGGCAGAAACGACAGCGAGTTCGACCGAGCCGAGGACCGTGCCACGCT
>DATNKN010000365.1:0-2708 GCA_035603375.1 Solirubrobacteraceae bacterium | reverse complement strand
CCGCGCTGTACTGCGTGAACATCGGCCACGGTCGCGCCGAGCTGGGCGAGGCCGCCGCCGAGCAGTCCAAGCAGCTCGGCTTCTACACCAACTGGAGCTACGCCCACCCACCCTCGATCGAACTCGCGGCGCGTATCGCGCAGCTGGCGCCCGGGGACCTGAACCGCGTGTTCTTCGTCAGTGGCGGCTCGGAGGCGGTCGAGTCGGCATGGAAGCTTGCGAAGTCCTACCACGCCGCCTGCGGCGAGCCGCGCAAGCACAAGATCGTCTCGCGCAACCTCGCCTACCACGGCACCTCGATGGGCGCGCTCACCGTCACCGGGCTGCCGCCGCTGCGCGAGCCGTTCGAACCCCTCACCCCGGGTGGCATCCACGTACCGAACACCAACTCCTACCGTTGGACCGAAGACCGCGACTCGCTGTGGGCCGCCGACGCGATCGAGGAGGCGATCCTGTTCGAGGGCCCCGACACGGTCGCCGCCGTGATCCTCGAGCCCGTGCAGAACGGCGGCGGTTGCTTCGTGCCGCAGGACGGCTACTTCCAGCGCGTGCGCGAGATCTGCGACCGCCACAAAGTGCTGCTCATCTCAGACGAGGTGATCTGCGCGTGGGGGCGGCTTGGATATTGGTTTGGATGCCAACGCTTCGAGTACGCACCCGACATCATCACGACCGCCAAGGGCATGACCTCGGCGTATGCGCCGATGGGCGCGGTGATCGCCTCCGACCGTGTGGCCGAGCCCTTCCTGCAAGCGCGCGCGATCTTCAACCACGGCTTCACCTTCGGTGGGCACCCGATGGCATGCGCCGTGGCGACGGCCAACATCGATGTGATGGAGCGCGAGCGCATCAACGAGCACGTGCTCGCCCACGAGGGCGAGTTCCGCGCGATGCTCGAGGGCCTGCGCGACCTGCCGATCGTCGGCGACGTGCGCGGCGCCGGCTACTTCCACGCGATCGAGCTGGTCAAGGACAAGGACACGAAGAAGACGTTCAACGCGCACGAGTCCGAGGAGCTATTGCGCGGATACCTGTCGGGCGCCCTGTTCGAGCGCGGCCTGATCTGCCGCACCGACGACCGCGGCGACCCCGTCATTCAGCTCTCGCCGCCCCTAATCGCCGACCGCGAGCAGTTCGAGGAGATCGAGGGCATCCTGCGCCCCGTGCTGAGCGAGGCGTGGGAGCGGATCGGCAAGCGGTAGGCGGGTCGAGATGGCGGCGGCGCGAATGGAATCGGCCCGGGCGGATGCGGCGCGTGCACCCCTCTCTACAAGCCATCGTCGAATCGTAGATTCGACGATCCCCGTCCTTCTTCCCAAACCCTCACCGAATCGTCGATTCGGTGAGGCCAAGCGGAGCGTCGTCAGGTGCTGACCGTCGAGAGCCTCATCGCCGAGCTGGACCTGACGCTTGCCACGGGCGAGGAGCACGCGCAGGCCAGCGTGCGCTGGGTGCACTCCACCGAGCTGCTCGACCCCACGCCGTGGTTGCGTGGAGGCGAGCTTTTGCTCACGACGGGACTCCAGCTGCAGGGCGCAAAGCTGCAGCGCGAATTCGTGCAGCGCCTGGCCGAGCGCGAGATCGCCGGTCTCGGCTTCGGCACCGGGTTCGTGCACCGCAGGCTGCCCGCCGCCGTGCTGAACGCGGCGCGCAAGCTCGACTTCCCGCTGTTCGAGGTGCCATACGAGCTGCCGTTCATCGCCGTCACCGAGCGCGTGTTCGCGCAACTGCTCAACGAGCGCTACGAACTCCTGCAGCGCAACATGGCCGGCGACGTGCTCGCCGAGGCGCTGACGGGCAGGCTCTACCCCGACGAGCTGCAGTCGCGCCTGCGCCCGTTCGGCATCGGTGAGAGCGCGGCCGTGCTCGCCTTCGCGATGCGCGATCCCGGCACCGCCGCCTCGGCCCTGGAAGCGATGCTCGAGCGCGCCGGTGCGCACAGCCTCGTGGCGCTGCGCAACGGGCTGTTGTGTGCGGTCATCGATTGCCCCAACAACACACATCTCGCCCGTCCCGGAGGGGCGGGCGACCCCAGCGGAGCGCCTGGCGAGGACCCCCTCGAGTTGGCGGGGCGGATGCGCCGCGAGCTGGCGAGCCGCTTCGGCGAAGTGCGCGCCTCGGCTTCGCGGGCCGCGCCGACGCACAACCTCAGGCGCAGCTTCCACGAGGCGCGCTGTGCGCTTGAAGCCGTGCGCCTGTCCAACGGCAGGGCGCCCGAAGTCGCCTCCCACAAGGACCTCGGCGCCTTCCAGCTGCTGCTCTCCCTGCAGGACGACGACGCGCTCGCCTCCTACTGCCAGAGCGTGCTCGGGCCCGTCGAAGGCGACGAGGGCGAGTACGGCGACGAGCTGCTGCGCTCGCTGGACGTGTTCATCGAACAGAACGGCCACTGGGAGAAGGCCGCGCAGGCGCTCTATTGCCACCGCCACACGCTGCGCTACCGCATCAAGCGCGTGGAGGCGCTCACCGGCCGCGATTTCTCCCACGCGCGCGACCGCATCGAGTTCTGGCTGGCGTTGCGCGGACGGGAGCTGGCGCGATGAGAGTTCCTCGATCCGGCTCTTCGTGTAGTTTGTTTTTTTGGAATTATGGGTCGTACCCTCGTCATCAGGTCGGCCAGGCACCACAGCGCACGCTCACATGAGAATCGGCGTCCCCACCGAGATCAAGCCCGACGAGTACCGCGTCGCGATCACTCCCGCCGGCGT
>DATNKN010000220.1:0-3684 GCA_035603375.1 Solirubrobacteraceae bacterium | reverse complement strand
CTCGCCACCGTTTCGCCCGCTCACCGGCGCGGAGCGGGCGTGGGTCGTGCGCGAGATCGACGGCTCGGGCGCACAGGTCGTGTGGGTCGGCACCGGTCAACCCAAGCAGGAGCTGTGGATGAGCGAAATGCGTCCGCTGCTGCAGGCGCCGCTACTGGTCGGGGTCGGCGCCGCGTTCGACTTCCACGCCGGCATCGTCTCCCAGGCACCGGGCTGGATGCAGCGCAACGGGCTGGAGTGGCTCTACCGGCTCTCGCGCGAGCCGCGCCGGCTGTGGCGTCGCTACGCGACCCAAAACCCTCGCTTCCTCGTCGGGTTCCTACGGCAGTGGATGAGCACGCGACGATAACCTGCAACCCCACATGACCGACCAACACAACAGCGCCGACGTCGCCGTGATCGGCCTCGGACGCGTCGGGCTGCCGCTGGCACTGTCGTTTGCCGACCGCGGGTTGTCGGTCATCGGCATCGACAACGACCCTGCCCGGCTCGGGTCGCTGCGCGAGGGCGCGATGCCCTTCCAGGAGACGGGCGCGCAGGCATTGCTCGACCGCGTCGCCGCGAGCGGGCGCCTGGAGCTGTCCGAGCGCGTGGCCGACGCGGCGCGCGCCAAGCACATCGTGATCACGCTCGGCACCCCCTCCTTCTCGCACATCGAGATCGACATGCGCGACATCCGCTCGGCGCTCGACGACCTACTCGGTGCGCTGCGTCCTGGGCACGCGCTGACGCTGCGATCGACCGTCGCGCCCGGCACGACCGAGTTCGTCGCCGGCTACCTGGCCAAGCACCGCGGCTTTCAGATCGGCGAGGAGGTGTTCGTGGCGCACGCCCCCGAGCGCATCGCCGCCGGGCGCTTCCTGGAGGAGATCGACTCCTTGCCGTGCATCGTCGGCGGCGTCGGCGAGCGCTCTGGTGAGGTCGTCGCCGAGCTGTTCGGCGTGTTCGACGCGCCGATCGTGCAAACCACGCCCGTGCAGGCCGAGCTGGCGAAGATCTGGGCGAACATCCTGCGCTACACGCTGTTTGCGCTTCCCAACCTGCTGATGATGGACTGCGAGCGCTACGGCGCCAACGTGTTCGAGGTGATCGACCTCGTCAACCGCGACTACCCGCGTGGTGGCCTCGCCCAGCCGGGGCTCACGGCCGGTACGTGCCTGCGCAAGGACTTTGCGTTCTCCGAGGAGCGCTCCAATGCACCCGGAATGCTGCTCGCGGTTTCTCGTGTGAACGAGTCGGTGCCGCTGTTCCTCGTCGAAGGCATCCGCCGCCGACTCGGCCCAGCCGAGGGCACCGCGGGCCTCGGCTCGCTCGCCGGGCGCAAGGTGGCCGTGCTTGGCCTTGCGTTCAAGGCCGACACCGACGATGAGCGCGACTCGCTCGCCCACAAGCTGATCCGCCTGCTTGAGCGCGAGCTGGCCGACGTGGTCGCGCACGACCCGCACGTTGCCACCCCCACCGTGTCCTTCGAGGAGGCCGTGGATGGCGCCGACGTGGTCGTGGTGGCCGCCAACCACCACGAGTTCCGCGACCCCGCCGCGCTCGCCACGATCGCCGAGCGCGCCGGCGAGGACTGCCTGGTGGTCGACCTGTGGAACTGCTGGGGCGCCGGCCAGGTGTTTGCCTACGCCAACGAGCTGGCGGCGCTCGGAGTCCCGCAACGATGAGCCGCGTGCTCGTAACCGGTGGCGCCGGCACGATCGGCGCGGCTGTCGTGAAGCGCCTGCTGGCCGATCCCGCCTTCGAGGTGCGCGTCTCCGATCAGCGCCCCGCGCCGCGCTGGATGCGCGAGGGCTGCGAGGTGCACACCGGCGACCTGCGCGACTTCGAGCAGGCGCGCGTCGCGATGGACGGGTGCGAGCTGGTAATCCACCTCGCCGCGATCGTCGGCGGCATCGCCAACTTCCACAAGCTGCCATACACGCTCACCGAGGTCAACAACGGCCTCTACAACGCGATCTACCGCGCCGCGCTGGACCACGAAGTGCAGCGCTTCACCTATGTGTCCTCCTCGATGGTGTTCGAGCGTGCCATCGAGTTCCCCACGACCGAGGCCCACCTGCCCGATTGCCCCACGCCGCAATCGGCCTATGGCTTCTCCAAGCTCACCGGCGAGGTGTACGCGCGTGCCGCCCACGCCGAGCACGGCCTGCCGTTCACGATCTGCCGCCCCTTCAATGCGTACGGTCCCGGCGAGCTGCCCGATGCCGAGCCGGGCATCGCGCACATGGTGCCCGACCTGATCGAGAAGGTGCTGGGTGGCCAGCGACCGCTTGAGATCTTCGGATCGGGCGAGCAAACGCGCACGCTCACCCACATCGACGACATCGCCGACGGGATCGTCTGCGCGATGTCCTCGCCGGCGGGCCTGAACGAGGACTTCAACATCTCCGCCTCGCGCGAGCTGACCGTAAGCGAGAGCGCCCGGATCGTGTGGGAGGCCTGCGGCGAGGACCCGCAGGAGTTCGAACTCAAGCATCTGCCAACGTTCGAAGTGGACGTACCGCGCCGCTGGCCCTCGGTGGAGAAGGCCAAGCGACTGCTCGACTGGGAGGCCCGCATCGACGTCGAGGAGGGCATCGCCTCAACCGTCGAATGGCTGCGCCGACGCGACCGCGTTGCGGCCGTCTGACGGCAAGGCCAGATAGGGTCCCGCCCATGAACAACAAACGCTCCGCGCTCGTCACCGGGATCACCGGCCAGGACGGGTCCTACCTCGCCGAGCTGCTCCTGGAGCATGGCTACGACGTACACGGAATGGTGCGCCGCGCCTCCACCGAGAAGTTCGACCGCATCGAGCACATCCGCAACCGCGTCACTCTGCACCAGGGCGACCTGCTCGACCAGCGCTCGCTCGTGGACGCGATGCGAGCCGCCAAACCGGATGAGATCTACAACCTCGCCGCGATGTCCTTCGTGGCCGTCTCCTGGATACAGCCGACCCTGACCGCCGAGTTCACCGGCACCGGCGTGACGCGGATGCTCGAGGCGATGCGCGAAGTCTGCCCCGATGCCCGCTTCTACCAAGCATCCTCCAGCGAGATGTTCGGCAAGGTCCTGGAGGTCCCCCAAACCGAGAGCACCCCATTCTACCCGCGTTCTCCATATGGAGTCGCGAAGGCGTATGGTCACTTCATAACAGTTAATTATCGTGAGAGCTACGACCTACACGCGACGAGTGGAATACTTTTTAACCACGAGAGTGCCCGTCGGGGACTTGAGTTTGTTACACGCAAGATTACCTGGCATGCAGCCGCGATCAAGCACGGTTTGACCGAGGAGCTGCGCCTCGGCAACCTCGACGCCGAGCGCGACTGGGGCTATGCGAAGGACTACGTGGAGGCGATGTGGCTGATGCTTCAGCGCGACATCCCGGAGGACTACGTGATCGCGACCGGCAAAGCCAATTCGGTGCGCGAGTGCTGCGAGGTCGCCTTCGACGAGGCCGGGCTCGGCGATTTCGAGCAGTACGTGACGATCGACCCCGCGTTCGTGCGTCCGGCCGAGGTCGACCATCTGATCGGTACCCCGGCGAAGGCCGAGCGCGATCTCGGCTGGGCGCCGCAGACGAGCTTCGAGGAGCTGATCCGCCTGATGACCCGCGCGGACCTCGAGCTGCTCGCGTCAAACTGAGCGCGATGGCGGTACCGCTGTTCGACACCTCCACCCCACTGGCCGCGTTGC
>DATNKN010000218.1:0-5203 GCA_035603375.1 Solirubrobacteraceae bacterium | reverse complement strand
GCTCGGGGGAGCCTGCCACGGCACGCGCCGAGCGCGTCATCGCCGCTCCCTCTTGGAGGCTGGGCGCGATGCAGCTCGTCGGAGTGTTGGTGCTCACCGCGCTGGCCGCCACGCAGTGGGTGCTGGGCGCGTTTGCCTACGGCAACATCGAATCCAGCGGCTTGCCCCACGTCGGTTGGGCGTGGCTGATCGGCGCATGGCTGTTGCTCGCGAGCCCGCCGGGCCGGCTCGGGTTGGCTGTGCTCGCACGGCGGCTGTTGTTGGGAGAGCTGCATCCCGGGCGCTACCCGCGCGACTCCTGGCTTGCGTGTCGCGTGTGGTTTCTGGAGCGCCTCGGCGAGTACTGCAACCTCACTCGTCTTGCCGGCACGCCGTTCTCCGCGCGCTACGCGCGGTTGATGGGCACCGATGTCGATCCGGGCGCGCGCATCGCCTCAATGCCCACGCTGACTTCGCTCGTGCACATCGGCGCTGGTGCAACAGTCGAGTCTCAGGTCGATCTGCACGGCTGGTGGATCGACGGCCAGGAGCTTGTGATCGGGGAGATCCATGTTGGTGCCGGTGCCAGCGTTGGCTCGCGCACCCTGCTGGCGCCAGGTGCGAGCGTGGGGGAGGGCGCTGAGATCGAGCCCGGCAGTGTCATCTCCGGGGCGATCCCGGCGGGTGAGCACTGGGGAGGCAGCCCTGCCAGCTATATGGGCCCCGCGGCGGAGGGCTGGCCCGCACAGGCGCCACCGCCGAGCCGTGACGGGCGTCTGTGGAGGACGCTGTACAGCGCCAGCCTGATGTGGGAGGGACTGCTTGTGTTGCTCGCGTTGGTCCCTGGCGTTGTGCTGCTCGTGCTCGCCGGTGCACCAGTGCCATCGCTTTCCGGGCCGCTCATCGACTCGCTCGCGGTGCTCCTCGGCGAGGCGGCGGTGATCGCGAGTCTCTCGACGATCGTGCTCGCGCTGCTGGTCGCGCTCACGCTGCGTTTGGTGTGGAAGCTCGTGCGGCCCGGCTGGCACGGCGAGGGTGGAGCGCTGAGCTGGGCGCTGTGGTTCTCAGGCGATCTCAGCGAGTCCACCAGCGCGATCCTGTTTCCGCTGTACGCCTCCCTCTATACGCGTGCGTGGCTGCGCTTGATGGGTATCCGCGTGGGACGGCGCACGGAGGTATCGACCTCCACAGGCCTGAGCCCGCTGGTTTCTTTTGGTGAGCTTAGCCACGCCACCGACGACGTCGGCTTCTGCGCCGCGCGCTCGCGCGGGGGTTGGCTGCACCTGGAGCCGATCGAGATCGGCAGCCGCACGTTCCTCGGTCCGGGCGCCGTGCTGCGCGGGGGCACGCGGCTTGGCGACGACAGCCTGATCGGCGCGCTCACACTGGCCCCGCGGCGCCCCGAGCAGGCGACATCGTGGCTGGGAGTGCCAGCGTTTGAGCTGCCTCGTGTGCGCGCGAGCGTCGAGGAGGCCCGCACCGTGCGCCCGCCGTGGCACTTGGTGTGTGCGCGCGCAGCAATGGACGCGATCCGGATTCTCGGCCCCAACACGCTGTCGCTGTCGATCGGACTGCTCGACCTGCTCGTGCTCGACGCGATCGGCGCGCGCCTGGGCATCGCCACGATGATCGCCCTTTCTCCCCTGGTGGTGCTCGGCTCGGGCCTGCTCTCCGCCGCGCTGGCGGTTGCGATCAAGTGGGTGCTGATCGGGTGCTACCGCTCCTCAGAGCACCCGCTGTGGTCGTCGTTCGTGTGGCGCGATGAGATCGTCAACACCGCCCATGAGCAACTCGCCGGTGAGTGGCTGCTGCGCTTCGCGATCGGCACACCCTTGATGTCGCTCTATCTGCGCGCAATGGGCGCCAGTGTCGGGCGTGGCGTGTGGTGCGAAACCACCGCGATAACCGAGTACGACGTGGTTGCGCTCGGTGACGGCTGCGCGATTAACCGCGGTGGTTGTCTTATGACGCACGTCTTCCAGGATCGCCTCCTCAGCATCGGGCCGACCAGCGTTGGCGCAGGCGCCACGATGGGCCCAACCTCCGCGGTCTTGCCCGACACCGTGCTCGGCCCCGGGGCCTGTGTGGGTGGGCACTCGGTCGTGCTGCGCGGCGAGCGCTTGCCGGCTTTCACGCGCTGGCACGGCGCCCCAGTTGTGAGTATGTAGGGAGGCTTGCCCGGCGCGCGCCGGTTGGTGGGCTCGCGGGGCCGCGCACTCCGGTTGGGGCGCTTGCACGGGGCGTGTCGTTGGGGGCTTGCGGCGCGCGTACGCCGGTTGGTGCGCTTGTTCGTGTCGGGTTGCGCGGGCATCTGCATGGGGGGCCACTCGGACCACCCATGTCGGCCTATGCAGAAAACCACTGTGGCCCTAAAGGCACGACGCGTACTGCCCGCCCAGTGCGACACGACTGTCCGTCCCGCACGACGCGGGCGGGAACGATAGGTGACCAATCTCCATCAATCGTCCAGAGCCCCTGGAAGTTTTTTCCGGAAGGTGCATGCTGCCGGCGCACAAGGTTGATGAAGGTCGACTCAGGAGATGCATCGCATGTCACATGAACGCGGGGTAGCGCAATGACTTCCGAGCTAACAGTCGGAGCACCGGCGATGGCCGAGCCGCTAACCGCTCCCGTCGCTGAGTCGCCGAGCGCGCTCGGCGCGGCCACCGTGGCGGATGTCGCGGTCACCGAGCACGCCGTTGTGGCGGTTGTCGGGCTTGGCTACGTTGGTCTGCCCACGGCAATCGCGCTGCGCAACGCGGGCTGCCGGATCATCGGCATCGACATCTCCCCCGAGCGCCTGCAGGCGATCCGTGGCGGCCAGGCAGAGCTGCTGCCCTGCGAGCGGGAGAGCCTGAGCGCGCACCTGAGTGCCGACGGGTTTCTGCTGACCTCGCAGATCGCCGCGCTCGATGCCGCCGACCTCGTGCTGATCTGCGTGCCCACGCCCGTCGACGAGCGTCACCGTCCGGCACCGGAGATTCTGCGCGAGGCGTGCGCTGCGGTCGTCGCCCACGCGCGCCCCGGGCAGACGCTCGTGCTCACTTCGACCACGTATGTAGGCACCACCCGCGAGCTGCTCGTGCAACCGCTCGCCGAGCGCGGCATGGTCGTCGGCGAGGACGTGTTTGTCGCGTTCGCTCCCGAGCGCATCGACCCGGGCGTGGCCGACCACGAGCAGCTGCTGACCCCGCGCGTGGTCGGCGCGGTCAGCGAGAGTTGCTTCAGGCGCGCCGCCGAGCTGCTGCGCCACACCTGCAAGAGCATCTACCGAGTGTCCTCGCCCGAGGCCGCGGAGATGGTGAAGCTATACGAGAACACGTTCCGCGCCGTCAACATCGCGCTGGCCTTTGAGATGGCCGAAGCCTGCCGCGTGCACGGCCTTGAGCCAATCGAGATAACCGACGGCGCCGCCACCAAGCCCTACGGCTTCCTCGCCCACTACCCCTCAGCGGGCGTGGGCGGGCACTGCATCGCCGTCGATCCCCACTACCTGACGCATCCCCTGCGCGAGCGCGGCCGTCCCGCGACCGTCGCCGAGGAGGCCCTGCGCAAGCTGGCCGGGCGCCCCCGCCACGTGGCGGCGCGAGCGCACGAGGTGCTCGTCGAACTCGGCCGGCGCCTCTCCGACGCGCGTGTGCTCGTCGTCGGCGTCTCCTACAAGCCTGGTGTCGGCGACACGCGCGAAGCGCCGGCGCGCGAGCTGATCGGCCTGCTGGGAGCCGAAGGCGCGAGCGTCGACTATCACGACCCGCTCGTCGCGCAAATCGAGCTGGGCGGACAAACGCTGCGCTCGGTAGACCCCGATCCGCGACATGACGCAAGCGGATTCGGCCCCGAGGACTACGACCTCGCGATCCTCGCCACCGTCCACCCCGAGCACGAGTACGGCTGGCTGCAGCGCTGCCCCGCGGTGCTCGACTGCACCTACCGCACGCCCGTCGGGCGCCTGCGCTTCCTGCTGTAGCGAGCCTGTGTCCGAGCCTCTTCGCCCGAACATCTCCGTTCGAGCGCTCCCCCTCACGACAAACCAACCATCGCCGTGATCAACCTATTCCTAGCGGGCATCCTGCTCGCCGCCAAAAAGCTCTTCTCAATCGTGGTGCCCTCCCAGAAGGCGATTGTCAACTGGGTGCTGAAGGCGTTCGCGGTGGTGTACCTGATCTGGCTGATTGCGGCCGTCGTCGCCTACAAGGCCGAGTTCGTGCAGGTGATGTTCTCCAACCTGTTCTTCGGCATCTACAGCACGTGCGTCACCACCTACATCCTTTCGCGCTTCCTTTTCAGCCTCTTCTACCGATCCAAGCCCGACGCCGGCATCGAGCCGCACGTCGCGATCGTGATGCCGGGCTTCAACGAGCAGGAGGCGATAGCGGCTTCGCTGACGTCGCTTCTAAAACTGCGCTACCCACCCGACAAGCTCGAGCTGGTGGCCGTCAACGACGGCTCCACCGACGACACGCTCGCCGAGATGCGTCGCGTCGCCGACGCGGCCGACGGGCGCGTGCGCGTGATCGACTTCCCCGAGAACCGTGGCAAGCGCGCCGCGATGGCAGCCGGCATTCGTGCCACCAGCGCCGAGACGATCGTGTTCGTGGACTCCGACTCGGTCGTCGAGCCCGACGCGCTGCGCAAGCTTGTGCAGCCGCTTGCCGATCAGCGCGTCGGTGCGGTGTGCGGGCACGCCAACGTGCTCAACGTGCGCGACACGTGGCTCACGCGCATGCAGGCCGTGCGCTATTTCGTCGCCTTCCGCGTCGTCAAGGCCGCCGAGTCGGTATTCAACGCCGTCACCTGCTGCTCGGGCTGCTTCTCGGCGTACCGCCGCGAGGCGATCCTGCCGCGGCTTGAGTGGTGGGAGAACCAGACGTTCCTTGGCGTGGAGTCCACGTTCGGCGACGACCGCTCGCTCACCAACTGCGTGCTGCGCGACTGGCGTGTGCTGTATGAGAAGAACGCGGTCTCCCACACGATCGTGCCGACCACTTTCCGTGCGTTCGTCAAGCAGCAAACGCGCTGGAAGCGCTCGTGGACGCGCGAGTCGCTGATGGTGGCGCGCTTCATCTGGCGCAAGCACCCGGTGGCGGCCGGGTTCACCTACCTGAGCATCGTGTTGCCGCTGATCGCCCCGGTCGCCGCGCTTCACTCGATCTTCTGGGGGATCGTTGCCAGCAACGGCTCGCTGCCCCTGATCTACATCGCCGGCATCTACTCGTTGGCGGTC
>DATNKN010000217.1:0-4037 GCA_035603375.1 Solirubrobacteraceae bacterium | reverse complement strand
CGAGTCCCAGCTCGCCCAGGATTTCCTGGAGCACAGCCAGAGCCCGCTTGGCCCGCCACTCGGTCTTGCACAGCACAACGATGTCGTCGCAATAGCGCACGAGCGCCCCAAGCCCGCCGTGACGCTCCTCCCACGCCCGATCGAGCGCGTTCAGATAGACATTGGCGAGCAACGGCGAGGCGACCCCACCCTGAGGGGTCCCCATCATGCTGCGGCTGACCGCCCCCTGCTCCATCACTCCAGCGCGCAGCATCGCGCGCAGAAGCTTGAGCAGCTTGCGATCAACGATTCGCTCCTCGATGGCCGCCATCAACCGCTCGTGCGGAATCGCCTCATAACAGTCAGCGATATCCGTCTCCACCACCCACCGCCTGTCCCGCCGTGCCTCATCAACGAGGACCTGGAGAGCGTCGTGCGCCGAGCGCTTCGGGCGAAACCCAAAAGAGCACGGCCTAAAGTCGGCCTCAAAGATCGGCTCAATCACCGTCTTCAGGGCCGCCTGCACAACCCGGTCACGAACGGCAGGAATCGAGAGCGGCCTCAACTCCCCCGGTCTACCGGGCTTCGGGATGAAGACCCGGCGCGCGGGAAGAGGACGCCACCTCCCCTCCTTCAGATCCGCGGCCAGCTCGTCGATCAGCCGGGAGATCCCGTACTGCTCGACATCGGCGATGGTGGCACGGTCAACACCGGCCGCGCCTTTATTGGCGCGCACCAACTCCCACGCCCGCTCCAAAACGTCCCTGCGGTGGACCTTGTCATAGAGCGCGTGAAACCGTCGATTGGGAGCAGCCTTGGCCGCCCGGTAGAGCGTTCGCTGCAGTTCTCGGACTTGATCCTGCTTGGTGGTCCTAGCCATATGGCACTCACCGGCCTTTCCCTGTGCGTGACGCATGAACGAAGCAGCGGCCCTTCCCTCACCCCGGGTTCTGTTGTCCCGCGAGCTCAAGCGGTAATACGGCCGCATCCGACGCCCTTCCGGCTCGCCCCCCACTTCCCGGTGTGACGGTTATAGGGGGACGACGCTCCGACAGCCATTTCCGCAGAGCCACCGGGCCGGGGAGGGCCTCTCCAGTTCCCGCCGCCACCTTCCTGCCATTCCACGCCCCTTACGCCGGGAGGTCCATCAGGGCTGCATTTCCAGGCTCTACACCCCTTCCACGGCCTTCGCCTCGAGGTTCCAGGCTCGGCACCTCCACGCTCCCGCCCGCCGGCGGGGACTCTAACGACGCGGCAGACTTCGCATAACGCTGCGGACTGGCAAGTTGCTCCCCCGCCCTGCGGGGCTCTTGACACTGGGCTTCAACCCAGCCCGTTTCCAGACCAGGCCGCCAGCCTACTACCGGGCTCCCTGGCGGCTACCCGGACGGGACTCCCACCCGCTAGCGACGACGAGCTTTGTTGGATCAGGTCATCCCATCAACCACCTCCAACGCTGGACACACAACCCCGGAAGTCGAATCGATGAGCAAGCGCGAAAAGGACGCCGCCGGCTCTCGACAGCCGCAGGCCACGCCGGGCGGCGCCTGGCCGGTCCGCTACCACCCGAAGGCCCGGGCGGAGGCCGACGCCGTTCCTGCGCACGAGCGCAAGGCGGTCGATAACGCTGTCGACAAGCTCGCCTCGCTCGGCCCGCTCCTCCCATTCCCGCACTCCAGCAAGGTGATGGGCGACCCAGGCGGCTCGCTGCGCGAGCTGAGACCACGCGCCGGCCGCAGCCCCTGGCGATGCATCTACCAACGCATCGGGGACGTGTTCGTGATCGGAGCCATCGCACCCGAGGCCCAAAAGGACAAGGCAGGCTTCGAGCGTGCCGTCAGCGCCGCAAAGACCAGACTCGCCGAGATCGAGCCATGAGACCCGTCCATATCACAAGTTTGATATACTGCGCAGGCTGAGGAGCCAACGATGAAGCTATCCGACCTTCCCACCCACGAGGAGGTGCTCACCGAGCACCTCGACACCGACCCCGAGCACCGCCGCGAGTGGGAGCGCACCGCGCTGGCCCGCGCGGTCGCGGTGAAGGTGATCGCCTACCGCGCCGAGCATAGCCTCAGCCAGACCGCTCTCGCAGGGCGCCTAAAGATGAGCCAGCCGGCGGTCGCCCGCCTGGAGAGCGGCGAGCACAACCCCACGTTCCCGACGCTACTGCGCCTCTCCGACGCCATGGGCATCGAGTTGGCGATCGATATCGCCCCCACCGGCCAGGAGCCACAGCTGATCGGCAAGCGCGCTCGGCGGAACGCCCTGGAGTCCTTCGAGGGCAACGGCTGTAGCGTCGTCGTGGCCGCAGCCTGAAGCGCTTCCGACGCCCCCCTCGGTCTACGCGGGTGTTCCCACGCTAACGAGTCGGTAGCGCCCGCTGCGTCGACCCACCCGCTCCACCGCGCTCGAACGGTTGATCTGCGCGAGGAATGTTCCCAACGGCTCCTTGCCCCGGACGCGATGCCCGCGCGCCCTGATCAGCTCGAACCAGTCGCGGTAATGAACCTCGACGTGGTCGCCGAGGTCCTCGCGCAGGACCTGGATGGCGACCTCCTCCAACCGGCGGCCGTGAAGGCGCGCGTCGAGCGAGTCGATCTGCAGCTGTGCTGCGGTGCCGAGTACCCCGTCTAGCTCATCGAGGAGATGCTCATCGTGGGCGAGGCGCTCCTGCAAGGCGTCGATTATCCCCTGCAACCGGTCGACCTGTGCGCGCTGGGACTCTACCTGTGCCGCGAGCGTGTGGCGCTCAGTCAGAAGTCGCTCTGAGAGGCCCGGGGAGGACATTGGCTTGACAGGTTAAGCACGCGACCGGACGCCTCTGGCCGGGAGCTCGATGCGTTGTCGTCCGGCGAGGACGCTGTACTACGTGTTGCGACGCGTAGCTACATCAACGACGCATGGCCGGCCGGCAAGACAAGACTGCTTCGTCCCGTCCCCCAGGTGAGCCCTGGCGGGCAATCGAGTACGCCACGCCCGAGTTCGGGTACGCCTCCTACTACCTCAGCGATGATCTCGCCCGCTTGCCCGTGCGGGCAGTCACCAGGATCAAGGACAACAAGAGCGACCCGAACCTCGAGACGGCCACCTACGGCTTGTTCTCAACTTGTGAGCAGAAGATGCGCTCCGGGATCGTCACGAGCTGCCCTCGCTACCTGTTCTTCATCACGCGCCCCCGGAACGGCCCCCGGCAGCTGACGGGGATGTATGAGCTCAAGTGGTGGGCACCCGGCTCCTTCCGCCACCGCACCCGCGACTTTGCTCTCGCTGCCAGCAGTATCCGCTTCATTGAGCCCGTCGCGCTCGAGAGCCTGCCCGGTACGCTCGGCCCGGCCCTCTCCGGACGTTGGCGTCTGAACAAGCGGCTGGACAGCGAGCAGACCGCCGCGCTCACTGCCTATGTGATGGGTAGGCCCGACATGACCGGCGCCTACCTGCAGGAAATCGACCGAGTGGAGCAGATCAACCTCTACCATTCCGCATATCGCTACCCCACCTGGCGCCGGACAGGGCCGTTCAGCTGGTCAGATGCGGCCCGATACCTGAAAGCCGGTGTCGCAGACTCCGATCTGGCGAACGTACCGAACACCTCCCCGAGCGGATGGTGGCGGTGCATCGACTGTGGGGCTGACATCGAGAACGCTGCGCTGCTGAAGGCATGTCCCGCATGCCACGAGCACGGCACGCTGCGCCCGCTTAACACCCACGAGCCAGACAAGGAGCCATGATGTCCCGCCGCGTCTTCCTCTGCTACCAGCACCGCGATCACGACCGCGCCCAAGGGTTCAACCTGATGCGCTACGCGCCGAACATGAACCTCGAATACTCCGTCAGGCACCTGCTGACACCCGTCGACTCCATCAACGACGCTTACGTCGGCGCGAAGATCCGCGAGCAGATGAAAGGCACGAGCGTCACGGTCGTGCTGATCGGCCGCGACACCGCAAGCAGCGACTGGTGCGCGAAAGAGGTCCAGTGGAGCCTCGCAAAGGATCCTCCCAACGGGGTGCTCGGGATCCTTATCGACCCCGGTGCCGAGATTCCGGCCGCGTTGC
>DATNKN010000318.1:0-5547 GCA_035603375.1 Solirubrobacteraceae bacterium | reverse complement strand
ATGCACCCGCAGACGCTGCGCATGTACGAGGCGCGCGGGCTTGTGGAACCCAAGCGCTCGCCCAAGGGCACCCGCCTTTACTCCCAGGAGGACGTGGAGAAGTTGCGCCGCATCCACGAGATGACCGTCGAACTGGGCCTGAACCTCGCGGGCGTTCAGCGTGTGCTGGACCTGGAGTCCGAAGTGCAGGGTATGAACGAGCGCATCGAAGAGCTGGAAGTGAAGGCCCTGCATGCCCAGGTCGAGCTGGCCGAGGAACTCGAGCGCGTGCGCCGCTCCTTCCGTGCCGAGCTTGTCCCCTTCCCAAATTCCCGTCCACCCGGCACCGACCTCGTACGGGCGGCGGATGCCCGCTCGCCGTTTAGAAGGCAGCGATGACGCCCCCCAACGGACAAGCGCCGGGTGGGCCCGCGATGCAGGCCCCGCCCGAGGAGGAGCAGAAGCCGCTGGAGCGTTTTGGCAAGGACCTGACCGAGCTGGCAGAGCAGGGCAAGCTCGACCCCGTGATCGGCCGCGACGAGGAGATCCGCCGCGTGATCCAGGTGCTTTCTCGCCGCACCAAGAACAACCCCGTGTTGATCGGCGAGCCCGGCGTGGGCAAGACCGCGATCGTGGAGGGGCTGGCCCAGCGCGTGGTCTCGGGCGATGTGCCCGAGTCGCTACGGGAGCGGCGCGTGATCGCACTCGACATGGGCGCCCTCATCGCCGGTGCCGTCTACCGGGGTGAGTTCGAGGAGCGCCTGAAGGGCGTGCTCAAGGAAGTCTCCGAGGCACAGGGCACCGTGATCCTGTTTCTGGACGAGCTGCACACGATCGTCGGCGCGGGTGCCGCACAGGGCGCCGTCGATGCGGCCAATCTACTCAAGCCGATGCTCGCGCGCGGCGAGCTGCGTTGCGTGGGTGCCACCACGCTCGACGAGTACCGCAAGTACATCGAGAAGGAAGCGGCCTTGGAGCGGCGCTTTCAGCCCGTGATGGTGGGCGAGCCAAGCGTGCAGGACACGATCGCGATCCTGCGCGGGCTCAAGGAGCGCTATGAGACCCATCACGGCGTGCGCATCCAGGACTCGGCGTTGATCGCGGCTGCCACGCTGTCGCATCGCTACATTGCCGACCGCTTTCTGCCTGACAAGGCGATCGATCTGATCGACGAGGCCGCCTCGCGGCTGCGCATCGAGATCGACTCGGTGCCCACCGAGATAGACGAGGTGGACCGTCGCGTGATGCAGCTGGAGATCGAGCTGACCTCACTGCGCAAGGAGAAGGACGACGCCTCGCGCGAGCGCCGCGAGGCGATCGAGGCCGAACTGGGCGAGCTGCGCGAGCGCTCTGGGGAGATGCGCGCGCAGTGGGAGAAGGAGAAGCAGGCGATCCAGGGCGTGCGCGAGACCAAGGAACGCTTGGAGCAGGCACGCGTCGAGGCTGAGAGGGCCGAGCGCGAAGCGAACCTGCAGCGCGCCGCGGAGCTGCGCTACGGCGAGATCCCCGAGCTTGAGAAGCAGCTGAGCGAGCACGAAGCGGCCGAGCGCGCGAAGGGAGACGGCGAGGGTGAGCCGGAGGCGCCTCAATTCCTCAAGGAGGAGGTGGACGCCGAGGACGTAGCCGAGGTGGTGGCGCGCTGGACCGGGATACCCGTCTCGCGCCTGCTGGAGGGCGAGGTTGAGAAGCTGATCCACATGGAGGAGCGCCTGCACGAACGCGTCATCGGCCAGGACGAGGCGGTTGAGGCGGTTGCCACCGCGCTGCGCCGCTCGCGAGCGGGCCTACAGGACCCGAACCGCCCGATCGGCACGTTCCTGTTCCTCGGTCCCACCGGCGTCGGCAAGACCGAGCTTGCCCGTGCGCTTGCCGAGTTCATGTTCGACTCTCAGGACGCGATGGTGAGAATCGACATGAGCGAGTACATGGAGAAGCACTCCGTCTCGCGCCTGGTCGGCGCGCCCCCCGGTTATGTGGGCTACGAAGAGGGAGGCCAGCTGACCGAGGCTGTACGTCGTCGCCCCTACAGCGTGGTGCTGCTCGACGAGATCGAGAAGGCCCACCCCGACGTGTTCAACACGCTGCTGCAGGTGATGGACGACGGGCGCCTCACCGACGGCCAGGGCCGCACCGTGGACTTCAAGAACACCGTGCTCATCATGACTTCCAATATTCCGGTGTCCGCCACTGGCGACGATATGCGCGCCGAGCTAACGGCACATTTCAAGCCCGAGTTCATCAACCGGCTCGATGACATCGTGCGCTTCGACCCGCTCTCGCGCGAGCAGATCGGAGAGATCGTCGATCTGCAGCTCGCGCATGTCGTCGAGCGTGTCGCCGAGCGGGGCGTGCAGCTGCAAATCACTCCCGCCGCGCGCGAGCTGCTAGGCAACATGGGCTATGACCCGGTCTACGGGGCGCGGCCGTTGCGGCGCGTGATCCAGAAGCAGCTGGTGGACAAGCTCGCGCTTGCGCTGCTGGAAGGGCGGTTTCATGCCGGTGAGGCGGTTATCGCCGACGCGCACGAGGGCGGGGTGGCGCTGGAGCTGGCGGGTGCCACCGTTTGATCGGCGGCACCCAAGTCTTGCTGCACAACAGCCAAGAATTGTGGGGCGACCATCTGGCCGCCCCACAAGACAAACGGGCTAGACCTCCTCTGCCAGGAACCAGCAGCCACGCGGGTGCGTGACGGTTAGGCCGCTGGTCGAGGAGCTTTCTTCTGTGGTGTCTGCCCCGTATGTGATCCACAGCCAGTAGGGCACGCCGTTCGCGCCGGCGACGATGAAGGAGCCCGAAGCGGTCATCCCTTCTTTGGCGGCCACCGGCTGTTCGCTGCCGATACCCGCGATCGATCCCGTGATCAGCTCATACGCCGACGATTTCGACGGCGATTCTTTCGGCACTTCCGAGAGCAGTGTCTGCGGGCCGGGGATGGTGAGGAACGTGCCCATCTTGATTTCTTCCGTGCCGGTCGCGGCGCCTTTGCAGTTGATTCCGAATTGGAGGGGGCCGACGCTCAGCACGGAATGGATACCGTCACCTGGGCTTGGAGCCTCGAAGAAGTTGACTTTCGTCGCTCCCGGGCCGGCCGGTCCCGTCGCCCCGGTCGCACCCGTCGGTCCTATTGCTCCAGTAGCGCCCGCCGGTCCCGCCGGGCCCGCCGCTCCGCGAGGCCCGCGCGGACCGACGTTGGACGGTTTTTTCTTTGCTTTCGATTTCGACTTCGACACGTGACCGTCGTGTGTCCTCACGACGGTCACCGGAAGGCGGAAATTCCGAGCCGATATCGCATAAGCGCCGCTGGCGCCGGCGGCAAGCAACAAAAAGGCCGCTATCGAGATGGCAACGGCGCCGCGTCGCCATTGAGTAAAAATATGCATTGCGTCTCCAATGGATGGATGTTGATACTGACAGCTCGACTGTTTGCCAACCGTCAACCTGGCTGGGCGGCACACCCTATCCGAGCCGCAGGCGTGAGCGGATGCTGCTTGGACTGCCCGGTGCCGTGCACTGCGGGAGCCTGTACTCCGTCAAGGGCATGCTCGCCGACTCGGTGGCGGAGAAATCTCGCTCCAGCCGGCAGAAATTCCCGCAGCCTGAACTGTACGCGGGTTAAACCGCTAGGATGCGCCCGCACCCGATTTTAGGAGACGAGGCCCGATGCGGCATATAGGCAGGCGCGGCTGTTCAACGCGCATAGGCGTACGTGGAGCGATGCTGATCACGATCGCACTGTTCGGCATGATGCTGGTGCCCACACTGGCTTCGGCCATCGAGGAGGTGACGCCGACCACGAAAGCGGCGCTCGCGCCGGTCAACACCGCGGCTCCCACGCTCACCGGCACCCCTGCGCTCGGGCAGACGCTCACCTGCTTGACCGGCACCTGGGCCAACAACCCGACAAGCTTCTCCTACACGTGGCTGCGCAGCGGCGTGCCGATCGCTGGGCCGGCGGGCAGCACCTATGTCGTGCAGGCAGCCGACCAGGGCCACACGATTTCCTGCCAGGTGACCGCCGGAAACGGGGGCGGCACCTACACGATCCAGGGTCTGGCGAGCGGTTCGTACAAGGTCGGATTCTACGCCGAGGACGAGGGTCTCAACTATCTGTATCAGTACTACAACGGCAAGTCCACGGAAACTGAAGGAACTCCCGTGTCGGTCACGGTGCCGGCTACTACTGAGGGCGTCAATGCCGAACTTCATGCTGGCGGGCAGATCAGTGGGCGGGTGACCGCTGCGGCGACGCACGCCCCGGTTGCGAGCGTGGAAGTGTGTGCCGAGGACGAAGCAGCCAAATATGGGAACTGCTCACCCACAAACACCAACGGCGAATACACGATCCCCGAGCTTTAGAGCGGCTCCTACACAGTCGAATTCTCCTCCGATTTTGGTGAATCCGGCTATCGGACGCAGTACTTCAACGGCAAGTCCTCCCTGGGTCAGGCCGAAGAGGTCGGCGTGACTGCCGGAACGACGGTCGCTGGCATCAATGCGGAACTGCAGTCCTCAAACCAAGGTGGGCAAATCAAGGGAGTCGTTACCAACGCGAGCGCGGCCAGGCTCGAGGGTATCGAGGTATGTGCTTACGACACGACTGAAGAAGTGTTCTTCGATAACTGCACGGAAACCAACTCGAACGGCGAATACACCTTCTCTGGTCTACCCGAAGGTTCATTCGAAGTCTGGTTCTCTGGCGAGAACTGCCAGACCACGCCATGCACGATGCAGGACTACATATTCCAGTACTACAACGACGCGGCCACTTATGAGGAAGCTACGAAGGTACCCGTGCTTGCGAATACGACCACGCCTGGAATCGATGCAAAAATGATTGAGGGCGGTGAGATCGACGGGCGTGTCACCAGTGCCGCCTCGGCTGAACCACCGGTAGCCGATGTCGAGGTGTGCGCTGACGAAAGCGACATTGACGAGGCCTGCGCGGAAACCAATAGCAACGGTGAATACAAAATCGAGGGTCTGCCCAGCGGATCTTACAAGGTTTACTTCTACGCGTATTCAGATAATTTCCTGGATAGCTCGGCTGAAAACGTCTCGGTCAAAGTCGAAGTGACCACCAACGACGTCGACGCAAAACTGCTCGTCGGTGGGCAGATCACCGGTAAGGTGACAGACGCCTCTACGCATACGGGGATCGGGGACGTTCAGGTGTGCGCCGAGGCATCCGGCGAAGTGTATGGTCGCTGTGACGACACCAATTCCAGTGGTGAATATACGATCTCCGCGCTGCCAAGCAACTCCTATGCATTGACGTTCTACCCGGTGGAAGAAGGCCCCTATCTGCCCCAGTCCGAGAGTGGCATATCGGTGACCGCCGGCGGTGCGCCTTCGACCGCAAACGCCGAATTGCATACCGGGGGACAGATAAGCGGACTGGTGACTGATGCTGTCACGTACGCCGGAATAGCAAAGATCGAGGTGTGCGCCGAGTCGGTAGTCGCGGATGGCGGCGGAAAATGTACTGTGACGACTACCGGCGCCGCCTCTGCAAGTGCCGCCAGCAACGCCCTGACAATCCCCGGCGGCAACTTCACCCAGGCAAAGCCC
>DATNKN010000314.1:0-2574 GCA_035603375.1 Solirubrobacteraceae bacterium | reverse complement strand
CCAGCTCGACCGCTGCCAGGTGTTCGCCGCGGAAGCGTGATGCCGTTCTTCTGCAAGCATTCGCGGATCGCGGCGAAGCGTGCCGAGCCGCGTCCGCCTCCAGACGAGGGAGCATTCGCTCCGGTCGAGGACGTTCCGCTCGAGGACGTCCCGGTCGTAGAAGAGCCGGTCGAAGCGGTGCCGGTGGACGCCGCGTTGGTAGGAGAGGATGTGGTGCTCGAGGAGCCTCCACACGCCGCCAGCCCGATGCAGGCCAGCAGCAGGATCAATAGGGCGGCAGCCGCGGTTGTGCGTCTGCTGGTTTTTGCGTCGGGCATGAAGCTCCTTTGTCGATGATCGCTTCTCACTCTTGCATAGCTAGTTGCCGAACAGCGCGGGTTCGCCACTTCCACCACTGCCTCCGCGTGCGCCACCGCCGGAGCCTGTGCGCCCGCCGGAGCCTTCGAACAGCGCCGCGAGCCCGCCGCCTGAGCCGACGTTGATCGATTCGGCACTGACGGCGCCCCCCGAGCCGGTTTCGCCGGTGACGGTGACCGTTTCGCCGGGGTGGATGCCTTTCACCGAGGACTTCACGGTCTTGTTGACGGTCGTGCCCGCCGAGGTCTTGACCTTCACGGTGTTGCCTTCGGCGTTGGTCACATACAGCGTGCTCCCGTCCAGATAGGCCACGGTGCCGGCCGTCGGGCGAGTGAAGCCGCCGGCCCCACCTGAGGACCCGCTGAAGAGGCCGCCGGCCGCAGAGCTTGATCCGGCGCGAGCGCCGGTGCCCGAAGCCGCACCCCGCAGAGCGGCAAAGCGCGAGGCGAGGCCAGCCGCGCCGCTGCTGGATGAGCTGGAGGAGCCTTCGCCCTTCTCGACGAGCACGCCGCCGATGAAGCCACAGGCAATCAGCAGCACACCCATCAACGCCAGTTGAATGGGATTCCCACCCACCCTCAGCAGTCGGCGGCGGGGCCTGGGCGGCAGCTCCGACTCCGGTGGCTCGTCCAGCCACTCCTCCTGCTGTTCGACGGTGGCTTGCTCGGGGGGCATGGCGGACTCCTCTTGTGGGGAAGTTGGTTCACTCAAAACGCAGCGCTTCGATCGGTCGCAGGGAGGCGGCACGCGCGGCCGGGTAGGTGCCGAAGAACAGGCCCGACAGTGCGGCGGCGCCGAAGGCCAGGAAGATCGAGTACGTCGCTATTTCCGGGTGCACGCCCGCGATTTCGAACTGGCTGCCGACCACACCCACGAGCACGCCCGTGAGGCCGCCGATCAGCGACACCAGCACGGCCTCGCACAAGAACTGGGTGAGGATGTCGCTGCGGCGCGCGCCGATCGCCTTGCGAATCCCGATCTCGCGGGTGCGCTCGGTGACGCTGACGAGCATGATGTTCATCACGCCGATGCCACCAACGAGCAGCGAGATCGCGGCCACCTCGCCCAGCAGTGTCGTGAACACGCTGCTCGTGGAGCTTGAGGTTTCAAGCAGCGAGCCCTGGTTGAGCACGTTGAAGCCGGGTTCGGCGGTGTCCTTGATTTTGTGGCGTTCCTCGATGATCGTCGAGACCTCGGCTTCGGCCGCGTTCAGCGAGGACTCCGACTTGGCCTGTACGGTGATCGAGTCGATCGGGCCGGCGCCGGTGAGCGTGTTCTGGACCGTCGTGATCGGGGCCATCACAACATCGTCCTCGTTGGTGACGCCGCTGGTTCCCTTTTTGGCGAGCACCCCGACTACTTCGAAGTTGCTGCCGTTGACCTTGATGTTCTGCCCGACGGCGCTCTCACCCGAGAAGAGTTCTTCCACGACCGTCTGACCGATGACCGCGACGCGCTTGTGTTCTTTGACGTCCGCTTCGGTGAAGGAGGCGCCTTCGGCGATTTTGTAGCTGTGGGCGGTGAGGTAGGAGGGTGTGGTGCCCACGAACGATGACGGTTCGTAGCTGGAGCTGCCGTAGACGAGTTTCACCGAGTCGGCGTCGACCACCGGCGAGGCGCTCTGCACGTCGGGCGCGAGGCTCGGGTTCTCAAGCGCTTGCGCGTCCTGCTTGGTGAGCGACACGCCGCTCGCGCTGCTTGCACGTGCGCCCAGGCGAAAGCCACCGCCGCCGGGCATCACGATCAATACGTTCGTGCCGAGACTCTGGATGCGCGACTCCACGGCTTTGGAGGAGCCGTTACCGACCGCGATCAGCACGATCACCGAGGCGACGCCGATCGTCATGCCGAGGATCGTCAGCCCTGAGCGCAGCTTGTTCGTGGTGATACCGCTCCAAGCTATGCGTAGCGTCCCCGGGCCGATCATCGTCCTGTCTCCGCGAGTAGCCTGCTGGTGCAGGGGGAGTGAGGGTAGGTCGCCCCGATCATGGTCCTGTCTCCCCGACGCCCACGCTTGTGCCCGTAGGGGTGCCCGCCGCGTGGCGGTGGGCCGACTTCTGCTGGTGCAGCACCGGTGGCGCCTCGCGTACGCCCAGCAGACGGTTGTCCTCGACGATCTCGCCGTCGCTCAAGCGAATCACGCGCTTGGTCTGGTCGGCGACGTCAGGCTCGTGGGTGATCAGGACAACGGTGCGGCCTTCTTCGTTGAGATGGGTG
>DATNKN010000311.1:0-3402 GCA_035603375.1 Solirubrobacteraceae bacterium | reverse complement strand
CAGCTGGAGCGCTTGTCTCAGCGCTCCCGCGTCGCGAGGTGGATCCACCGGACGGCTCGCCGAGGAACGCGCTTCGCCTGCCGCTCGCCGGCTCCTCGGCGAGCGCGTCCAGCGCGGCATGCGCGCGTTCGCGCACCGCGCGCTCTGGGATCGCCAGCATGTCAGCCACCTCGCCATAGCTCTGGCCGCGCTCCAGCAGGAGCGACAGCACGGCGCGCTGGTCGGGTGGCAGTCGGTCGAAGTCGGTCATCGGGAGGCTTGCGTGGGCATTGCGCCCAGTCTCATGCCGGCTGCGGATCGTAAGGCATCGTGTGCTTTCAGACGCCAGCGGCGGATCGTAGGCTATCGTGGCCGCCCGATGACCATCCCACCCGTCGCGGACCTCAACGGCATCCTGCACGGTTTCGACCGCCTCTACGGTATCGAGTACATGGAGATGAGCGAAACCGACGCGCGTGCGCAGGTCGTCGTTCGCGACGAGCTGAAGCAGCCCGCCGGCCTCGTGCACGGCGGCGTATACGCGTCGCTGGCCGAGTCGCTCGCGTCGCTGGCCACCGGTATGACAGTGCTCGACGAAGGCAATGTCGCGATGGGTCTGTCCAACAGCACGAGCTTCCTGCGACCCATCACCGAGGGCACGGTGCACGCCCACGCCGTGCGGCGCCATCGCGGCCGCACAACCTGGGTGTGGGACGTGACGTTCACGGACGACGACGGCCGCACCTGCGCGCTCACGCGCATGACGATCGCCGTGCGACCGCTGCAGGTCTGACGCCATCAGCGCCGGTAGCGATCCGGCGCTGCGTGGTTGGGGTTCGTAGGGCGCTGGTGGGAGGGTGCTACGCCGGGCCGCGCGGCACGCCCACGCCCGGGGGCACCTGGCCCGGCAGCGGCATGCGATTGAAGCCGGTGTCCGGCAGCGGCGCGGGCAGCGCTTCCAGCGGCTGGCCGGTTTCGTTCAGCGGCGCGATCGTCGCAAGCGCCTCACGGGCGAGCAGTGCGGTCTTGCCATACACGCTCACCACCACCCTGCCCGTCGCGAGCGCGAGCGTGCGTCCGCCACGCGAGCTGCTGACGGCGACACCCCTGGTTCGCGGCGCGGGCGTCGCGCCGGCGCCTCCCGGCACGAAGCTGTTATCGGGCGAGGTCACGATCGAAATCGGCGTCACGCATATGTACTGGCCGCCCGTCGCGCAGTCACCGTAGCGGATCGACACGGCCTCGCTCGGATCGATGCTGACGCCGCTGATCGGCAGCCCGGCAAACTTCAGCCCCGCCCAATACACGGGGAAGCGGCTTTCGACCAGCACGCTCTCGAGCGGCTTCGACCCGATCGGCTCGTCCTGCAGCGTGTTGCCGCACGCGGCCAGCGCGAGCGCGCAGGCGCCCAACGCGCCGGCAAGCAACGCACGGCTCGGCATATGCAGTGGGTAGCGTTCGATCACGCAGGCAGGGTAACGATGCGCTTGGCCCTTAGCCGCGATAGGCGTTGGTGATTGGCATTCGCCTATCCCGGCCAAACGCGCGCTCGGTGATCTTGATGCCCGGCGGTGCCTGGCGGCGCTTGTACTCGGCCAGGTCCACCAGTCGTGCCGCCTGCCTCACATACTCGGCGGGCAGCCCTTCGGCGATCAGCTGCTCGCGGCTGCGGTCCAGCTCGACATACCCGTGCAAAATGCGGTCGAGCACGTCGTACGGCGGCAGCGAGTCCTGGTCGGTCTGGTCCTCGCGCAGCTCCGCCGAGGGGGCACGCTCGATGATCGAGGGGGGGATCGGCGCGCGCGCGGGTGTGCCGGTGGAGGGAGTGCTCGAGATAGGTGAGCCGGTGGAGGGTCTGTCGGCGCGGGATGTATTGGTGGAGGGGGGGTCGATCGAAGGTGTGCCTACGGAGAGTGCGTTGGCGGCTTTCTTGGCGAGCGCTTGCGCGGTCTCGGGCTCGTTGCGCCAGCGTGCGAGTCGGTACACGAGTGTCTTCGGCACGTCCTTGATAACCGCAAACCCGCCCGCCAGGTCGCCATACAGCGTCGTATACCCAACCGACATCTCCGACTTGTTCCCCGTCGTCAGCACCAGCCAGCCAAACTTGTTCGACAGCGCCATCAGCAGGTTGCCGCGGATGCGCGCCTGCAGGTTCTCCTCCGTTAGGTCGGGGGCGAGATCCTCGAAGTCGGGTCTCAGCGTTTGCATGTAGGCGTCCATCGTCGATTGGATCGCATACTCGTGCGTCCTCGCGCCCAGTGCCTTCGCGAGAGCGCGCGCGTCGTCCTGTGTAGCGGTGGAGGAGTAGGGAGATGGCATCACCGCGACATTGACGCGCTCGGCGCCGAGCGCGTCGGCCGCCAGACACGCCACGAGGGCAGAGTCGATCCCGCCCGAGAGGCCCAGCACGACCGCCGCGAACCCGTTCTTGCGCACGTAGTCGCGCAGCCCGAGCCGCAGTGCCTCATATATCTCTGCCTCCACGGGAGAGATGGGTGCCCGAAGGCGCGCAACGGCTTGCGCGGGTACGGCGGGTTGTGCGGAGGGAGGCGTGGCTGCACGCAGGCTCGCCGGGCTTTGAGCCGTGGCGGCCTGTTGTGCGACAGGCGAGAGTGTGCCAGTGGCGTGGGCGGGCGCGGGGGTCGCATCTCGCTCTCGCCGCGGCGAGAGAGTGTTCGGAACCTGGGAACGACCCATCCCCCCCAAAAAATCAAGCGCCAGATCGCACACGAGCATGTCCGCTTCGAACTGTGCGGCACGCCCGATCGTCTTCCCCGTCGGGTCGAGCACGAACGAGTGCCCATCGAACACCAGCTCGTCCTGACCCCCCACCATCGCGCAAAAGGCCACATGCGCGCCCGTCTCTCGCGCGCGCTCGGCGAACAGTCGCTCGCGCTCAGCGCCCTTGCCGGCGTGATATGGCGAGGCGGAGATGTTCGCGATCAGCTTCGCGCCGCTCGCCGCCTCCGCTGCCGCCGGCGCGCCCGCCACCCACAGGTCCTCGCACACGGTCAGCCCAACCGTGTGCTCGCCGACCTCGATCGTCGTCCCGCTCGGCTCGCCCGCCCTGAAATAGCGCTGCTCGTCAAACACGCCGTAGTTGGGTAGGTGCACCTTGCGATACACGCTGCTCACCGCGCCGTCGGAGAGCACCGCCGCCGAGTTGTGCAGCACCGCCGCGATCGGCCCCGTCGTGCCCGGGGCGGGACGCCTCTGCGCGCCCGAGATGCGCTCAGGAAAACCCACGATCGCCACGATCCCCTCGGCGTGCGCCGCCAGCTCGTGCAGGCGGTTCCCGGTGTCGGTGAGAAAGTGCTCGCGCAGCAGCAGGTCCTCGGGCGGATACCCCGTCAGCGCAAGCTCCGGAAACAACACCAGCTGTGCGCCGGCGCGCTTGGCCGCCTCGATTCCGCTCGCTATCAG
>DATNKN010000294.1:0-6427 GCA_035603375.1 Solirubrobacteraceae bacterium | reverse complement strand
CCGCGAGGACAGGCCGACGCTGGCAGTGCTCGTCCATTTTCGATCGTCTCGTTGGCATACCGGACGATTCCTACTGGGCGCAATCGCGGGGGCACAAAACGACGATGCCGCATGCTCTTACTCGGGACGATGAGGGACTGAAAAGGCTCGACGAACCATGCACCTCGCGCGAGGTCCGACCGCGGCGCGCTGCTGCTTGGCTGGCGCCGTCTCAGCCTCGTTGTTCGTCCAACTCGGGCGTCTAGGTTGAGATGGTCCACGACCGCTCTCCCAGAGAATGCGGAAGTCTTGTTCGAGCGCAGTGGCCCAGAGTGCTGCGTATAGCCAAATGGGAAGTCCGCATTTCGTGGTTGAGTGGCCGGGTCGGTAGGCCGCCGAGGTCGGGCCGGCCGCCTATCGGCGAGAACTATCCTGTGCGTACATCGCATCGATCTCAGCCGCGTACTTCTCGCAGATGGGTTTGCGCTTGAGCTTCATGGTGGGCGTCAGCTCGTCGCCGCCGGGGAGCCAGTCGCAGGGGAGAATCGCGTAGCGCTTGATCTGCTCTACGCGACTTAGGTGGCTGTTGGCCTCCTCGATCCCGAGCGCTACCGCCGCCTGGACGTCCGGGGCTTTGCAAAGCGCAGCCGGCGAGGCGTCCTCGAGTTCATGCTCCGCAGCCCATGCGCTGGCGCCATCGGGGTCGAGCACGATCAGGGCTACGTTGTAGGGGCGGCGGTCGCCGAGGGCGATCGCCTGGCCAATCAAAGGACTCGCACCCTTGATCTGGGCCTCGATATTCGCGGGCGACATATTCTTGCCCGCAGCGTTGATGATCAGCTCCTTCTTACGATCGACAATCTTCACGTAGCCCTCGGGGTCGATCTCGGCGATGTCCCCCGTGTGAAGCCAGCCTTCGGAGTCGATCGTCTCCGCGGTCTGCTCGGGGTTGGATCGATAACCGCGCATCACCATCTGCCCGCGCACGAGCAGCTCCCCGTCCTCGGCGATGCGCACCTCGACGCCCGGCAGAGGCGGGCCAACGGTGCCGATCACGGGACGCTCGCGGGGGTTGCACGTCCCCACACAGGTCATCTCCGACATGCCCCACAGCTCGCAGATCGGCAGGCCGATCGCGTGGAAGAACTCGAGCACGTCGATCGGCGTTGGGGCGGCGCCTGCGTAGAGCATGTTCGCCTGATCGAGCCCGAGACGCTCGCGTAGTTTGCTCAGCACGAGCTCGTCGGCCTTCGCGTATTCGGCGAGCAGCTCGGCTGAAGGTTCCTCACCCGCCTGTTCGGCGTGGACCCGTGCGAGCCCCACATCGATCGCCCACTGGACCGCCTGTTTGCGGGCGGGATCCTGCTCGGCCGCGATCGTCGTCTCGAGCCCCGCCTTCATCTTCTCCCAAACGCGCGGCACCGAACCGAAGCTCGTGGGACGCACTTCGCCAAGAGCCGCGACCACCTCGCGCACATCTGAGATCGCGGTCACCTGCGTGCCGTAGAGCATCGATATGTAGTGCGTGGAGTAGCGGTCGGCCATGTGGGCGTGCGGCAGGTAGGAGATGACGCGACCTTCGGGCTCCACCGGGATCACCTGCGTGGCGGAGTGGCAGTCCGCGAGCACGTTGGCGTGGGTCAGCTCGACGCCCTTGGGTGGTCCGGTGGTTCCAGACGTGTAGCAGATGGTGATCAGGTCATCACCGGTGACGGCTCTCCAGGTCGCGTCGAAGTCAAAGCCGGACCCCTGAAGCGATTCGAGCTGGGCAAGCGACATGGTGCCCTCTGGTGTGCCGTCCACACAGATCACGTGCTCGATCGAGTCGAGCCCCGCCGCATTGATCGAATCGAGAAACTGCAGCTCGGTGATCACAACCCTGTTCGCAGCATTTGAGAACAGGTAGGAGATCTGCTCTGCAGAGCAAGTGCTGTAGACCGAAAAGGGCGTCGCCCCAAGATGCATCGCCGCGCAGTCGCAGATGTTGAACTCCGGCCGGTTGAGCAGCATGAGCCCCACCGTGTCGCCCCGTCCGACGCCGAGCGCCGCAAGTCCCGCCGCGATCCGCCGTACTCGCTCGGCATACTGCCCCCAGGTGATCGAGACCGCGTCGCCGGGCGTCCGCAAAGCGACCCTATTGGCATAACGGGCCGCCGTCTGTTGAAACGCCTCGCACAGAGTCACAGCGTCCAAGTTGAACGTCATCGCCTCAACCCTCACCACCGCGATCATAACGCCGCCAGTCCGCGCCCGCCGGGTCTGGGAGACTGTGCGGGCGATGGCCGACGTTCTGCGAAACGTGACCTACGAGGTGGCCGACCGGGTCGCACGTATCACTCTGAACCGACCCGAGCGCGGTAACGGCATCACGCGGGGGCTGATCGACGAGCTGGAGCGCTGCGTCGAGCGCGCCGACCTGGACCCGGCGGTCCATGTGATGCTGCTGGCGGGCAACGGCAAGGGATTCTGCGGCGGCTATGACCTCGTCGAGAGCGCCGAGGGCGGTGGAGGCTTGGGCGAGGGGGATCCCGCCCTACAGCCGGGCTCGCCGTTGGATCCGGCTGTGATGGCCGCCAACCACGACCCGGCGGGCACGTGGGACGCGATGGTTGACTACGCGATGATGAGCCGCAATGTGCGCGGCTTCATGTCGCTGTTTTACGCTGGCAAGCCGGTGGTCTGCAAGGTGCAGGGTTTCTGCGTCGCGGGAGGCACCGACATGGCGCTGTGCTCGGACCTGCTCATGATCGCCGCCGACGCCAAGATCGGCTACCCCCCGGCGCGCGTGTGGGGCGCGCCCACCACCTCGATGTGGGCTTATCGGCTGGGGGCCCAGCGCGCCAAGCGACTGCTGTTCACCGGCGACTGCCTCTCGGGCGAGGAGGCGGTTGAGTGGGGACTGGCGATCGAGGCGCCCCCGCCCGAGCAGCTCGACGAGCGCACCGAGATTCTGCTCGGGCGGATCGCTCGCCTGCCGGTCAACCAGTTGCGGATGATGAAGCTGCTCGTCAACCAGACGCTCCACGCCCAGGGCCTGCACGAGACGCAGATTTTGGGGACGCTCCTGGATGGGATCGCGCGTCACACCGCCGAGGGGTACGACTTCCAGCGGCGTGCGATGCAGGCCGGATTCCGCGAGGCCGTGCGGGAGCGCGACGAGCCCTTCGGGGACCACGGCGCCTCGACGTTCAAGGGTTGAGCAGGCGCCGTCGGCCGGGACGACGTCGCCCACGAGCTCGTGCGTCACTTGTTGGTATCCGCGCTGTGGACGGGCCAGGGCGCCCCAGCTTGAGTTTGCTCCTGGCAGGGCTGCCTTTTCAGGTGGCGTCCGTGGCCACCCAGAAACTGGAGCCGTATCGAAGCTGGCGGCCCTACGTGCCGCCTACGGGGTCAAGCGCCAGGAGCGACCGGGTAGCGCTCGTCGTCGAACACGGCGGCGATCTCCAGATGGCCGCCGAGCGCCTGGACGTAGGAGCGCAGCGTCGATAGATAGACATCGCTGCGACCCTCCAGTCGCGAGACGTTGCCTTGGGAGATGCCGAGCTCCTCGGCTAGCTGCACCTGTGTGACGTGGCGTGAGCGACGCAGATCGGCGAGCGCCAGAGCGTCCTCCATCGCACGTTGGCGCTCGGCCACCTGCTCATCCCAACCTGGATTGCGACGTCGCGCCTGTTCGCGCAACTCGTTGAAGTTTCGTGTCTTGGTGGTCATCTGCGTTACTCCTTCTCAAGCTCTGCCAGGTGTTCGTCGAACAATTGGTCTGCCAGTGGAATCATCTCCGCGTAGAACTGTTGCCAGCGGTCGCGCTTGTCGCCTCCTATGAGCAGGATCGCGCTCCGTGTCGGATCGAAGGCGAACAGCACGCGTGTGGTGCTCGCGCGCAGCTCCTTCATATTCGCGTGGCGCGAGCCCTCGACCGTGTCGACGAGAGGTCGCCCAAGCCCAGGACCGCGCTGTTCGAGCACGCGTACAGCAGCGTCGATGCTTTGCTGCTCGGACACCGTTAGCGTGTCCCACCACTCGCCGAACTGGTCTGTGAACTCGACTTCCCACACTACGACACTATATCCTAAACCGCATATACCGTCAAGTGTATGTAACGAACCCGCTTGGCGCTCCCATCACGCCTTCAAGCAAGCGCGGGGCGGTCGATCACAGATCGGGCTCCACGCTGGTGTTGACCTGCAAGTTCCAGCTTTGGTCTATCGGGCCGCGCGCGGGGAGCGCGCGCACAAGTCGCGTTGGATGGGTGTCGGGGGCGAGGGTGGTCTTGCGCAGCGGCTGAAGGTCGACCTGGCGCTCCTCGACCGCCATCTGGCCGAGGTGCTCGTTGACGTAGAAGCGCAAACGAACTTGCCCTATGTCCCGGTTGGGAGCCGATCCACCAGAAGCCGTACACCGGCACCGTTGAGCGGGATGCCAACCACGCGCCCGGCGTGATTCGAACACGCGACCTTCCGCTCCGGAGGCGGACGCTCTATCCACTGAGCTACGGGCGCAACGGGCATCCTTGACGACGCCGCTGACATCTGAGCTTAGCCTGCGGTGGCGACCGACGCCCGAATGGTCCGTCCGACCCATCAGTAAGGGTTTCGAGCATGCAGTCAAATGGTCGGGACGCACCCGATCTCTTGCGAGGCGCCGGAGGAATACTGCTCGCGGCAGGCGCGGTCGTGCTGGACCTGCGCAAGGGAAACAATCACGACTGGGGTCAGCTGGCGCTGCTGCTGGTCATCGCGATACCAATGCTTGTGCTGTTCGCCTTGGCGGTCGGCGGCAAGCGCGACGAGGAGCGTGCCGCTCCGTCGCGCTCGGTGCTGATGGTGCTGGCGATCTTGCTCGGGCCGCTCGCGATCTCACAACTGCTCGGCCTGCTTGGCGCGAATACCGCCAACACGCTCTACACGGCTCTAATCCTCGTCCTCGCGGGGATCTTCGCCGCCTACGGAGCACGACGCGCGCGCGTGCCCTACGCGATGCTTCTAGCTGGGTTGGCGCTGCTCGTGGCGTGGCTGGTGGTGTGGACCAGGATTCTCGACCATCCCTCTGTCGACACGGTTCGCATCCTGCTCGTCGTCGCTGCCGCGCTGCTGTTCCTTGCGGCGGTCGGCATCTCGCGTGCGAAAGCGATCGGCGCGGCGGAGATCGCCACGGTCGGTGGGATCGCGGCCGTCGCGGCCGGGACGCTCGGAGTCGTGGTGGGCACGTTCGCCGGCGCGTTGGATCCGGTCGAGAGGATCGTTGAGAAGAGCCACACGAGTGGAAGCGGTGTGAGTGTTTTCACGGAAACAAGCGGCTTCCAGCACTTCGGATGGGACCTCTACCTGCTGGTCGTCTCGGTCGCGCTGGTGTGGACCGCGGCTCGCGTGCGCGCTCGCGGACTGGGCTATGTGGGTGGCGTTGGGCTGTTTGCTTTCCTGGTAAGCGTGGGGGCGCAGGTGACTCGCATCGAGTCCGGCGGCGCACCTACCTCGTCGCTCGCCGGATGGCCGCTGGCGTTGCTCGTGCTCGGGGCCCTCGGGCTGCTCGCTCCGGCGCTCTCCCGCCGCGGCGCCTAACACGCTCGCACCGCCACCAAGCTCCCGTTGCCGCGCTCCGCACGCTCGCGCCGGCACTGAGCTACAGCCGCTGCATCCCCGCACGCTCGCGCCGAACCGACGGGGCGTCGCCCGCTACCGTTGCCCGCATGGACCTTTCGCTCTTCTTCGCCGGCACGGGCGGCTCGGTGCCGAGCCCCCGTCGCGGCCTGCCCGCGATCCTCGTGCGCCGTGGAGCGGACCGCCTCCTGTTCGATTGCGGCGAAGGCACGCAACGCCAGCTGGTGCGCTCGGTGGGGCTTGCCGACATCGGCTGTGTGTTCCTCACTCACTTCCATGCCGACCACTGGCTCGGACTGCCGGGGATGCTGAAGTCCTTCGCGTTGCGCGAGCGCGAGCGGCCGCTTGCGATCTACGGTCCGCCGGGCCTGCGCAGGATGATGGACGACGCGTATTTCATGTATGGCCGGCTGCCGTATGAGCTGCGTGTGACAGAGCTTGAGCCGGTCGATGACGTGGAGTTCGACGGCTACGCTGTGGTGCCGGTGCCGGTGAGTCATCGCAACAACAAGGCGTATGGGTACACGCTCGTCGAGGACTCGCGCCCTGGTCATCTCGACCCGGAGCTGGCCACCAGGCTGGGCGTCACGCCGGGGCCGGACTTCGGCAGGCTCGCGCGCGGCGAGACGGTCGCGGGGGTGAGCCCCGAACAGGTGATGGGCCCGACGCGCGCGGGGCGCAAGCTCGTGATCTCCGGCGACACCGCGCCGTGCGACGCGCTCGCGGTGGCCGCACAGCAAGCGGACCTGCTCGTGCACGAGGCCACGTTCGCCGAGGAGGACAGCGAGCGCGCGCACCAGACCGGTCACAGCACCGCCCGCCAGGCGGCGCGGGTCGCGCTGGAGGCGCAG